>CAZHWR010000007.1:0-53553 GCA_964536085.1 uncultured Oscillospiraceae bacterium | reverse complement strand
ACCGTCTTGCCGTTTACTGTAGCCGTACCGTTTGTAACTGCGGGAATGGTTGCGGCATTATTGGTATTTCCCGGATTCGGCGTATTCGGATTCTCTTGTTTTTCGCTTACAATTACCCTGCAAACAGCAGTTTTTCCGCCGTCGTCTGTTGTGACTGTAATATCGGCTTCACCCGCTTTCACCGCAGTCACCTTGCCGTTTGCGTCAACCGAAGCTACCGATTTATCCGAAGCGCTCCATGTTACCGTGCGGCACACAGCGGTTTCCGGCAAAACAGACGCATCAAGCGTATATGCGTCTCCTTCCTCCATCGAAAGCTCAGTTGTGTCAAGAGCAACGCTTTCGACATCGCGCGCAACTTCCGTTATATTGTCGGTGAAGTCGATTTGATAGCTTCCCGAACCGACGGTCAAAATAAGATAACCGTCTTCATACGTTGTTGAAACGACACCGTTTTTCCCAACGCTGACCGCCTCGCCGTTTACGGTAACACCATCCGCGTTGTCAGTCGGAATATAAACCGCCGCTGTTGTTCCCACAGGGATAATCAAATCATAAGAAGTATTGTTATTTTCACGTGTCCAATTGCTTTGCAGCGTCCCGCGCACGGTTTCAACCGAAACGTTTGCGTAGCTCAAACCGCCTGCTAACTGAGGATTTACGGCAACCGTTCTGTAGCCCTCCGAAATATCGCTGATTCCTCCGATTCCCTTATAAAGATATTCATCATATGTACCAAGGAAATAATGGTTGAGCGAACGGGACGTGTCCTCCCACATTTCATGCGTTGTAGTAGAGCCAGTTGCATACCAATATCCCCAGCTCGGATAGGTATCCTGAGTTAAAAGCTTATAAGCTACGTCGGCATAACCGTTTTGAGCAAGCACGGGAAGTATGTATTTAGTGCCGACCATACCTGTGTCCAGATGATAGCCTTTTTTTATAATGTCCGCAACCAGATTGTTAACGACCGTCTGCCTGTATTCCTCAGGCACAAGCCCGAACGCAAGCGGCACAATATTGGAAGTCTGGCGGTATTTGGTACGCTTATAGGCATAATTTGAATTCCAGTATCCCGTATCATAAATGCCCTGTTCGGCTTTGTAAAACTTTTTATTAAACGCAGTATAGATATTTTCCATAGCTTCACGATATTCGTCCGCGTCGTCCGATTTACCCAGCATATCTGCAAACTCAGCCATGCTGCCAAGCGCACCGTAAACATACGCTGAACCGCATATTGCCGAGCCCTCGACAGGATTTTCATCATAATTCATCGACGACGTTCCGCCCATCGGCGATACCCAGTCTGCAAGCTGATCGTTATACCATGTCCAGCCCCGGCTTTTGCTTTGACTGATTTCTTTTTTGACAAACAATCGCAGGTTATTATACAGCCGTTCAACCTGCGTTCTGTTACCGTAAGTGTTGTAAAGCTCCTTGACGGCGTTGACAAAAATCGTGTTCCAGACCGGAACGTTGTCAGATCCCCAGTTGTAAATGGGGACAAGCGCCGGAATATCTCCGTCGCTCTTTTGTGCGTCCTGCATGTCTCCGATGAATTTTGACAGAAAGTTGTTCATATCAAAATTATAGTTAAACATTTCAAGTCCGACGTTCGCATCACCCAGCCAGCCGTTTTTTTCCAGATACGGCGTGTCGGTCGGCTTACCCTGGAAGTTGTTGAGCATGGTGCGCACTGCCATTTCATGCATACCGTTTATCATTTCATCCGAGGTCTCAACACTTCCGACAGCGGCTATATCGTTGTTAATCTGATAAGCGGTTATGTCGTCCGCAGTTATCCCGTTTTCAAGCCCGTCGATCTGAACATACTGAAAGCCCTTGTAGCTGAAACGCGGCTCGTAGACTTCATCCGCCTCGCCGACGCAAATATATGTGTCCTGCTGGGTAGCGCCCTTGGACTCGGTTTTCATGTTAAGCTTCCCGGAAGCCGTGAGCTTTTCTCCGTATGTAATTATTATTTCGGTGTCCTGACGTTCGTTGAACTTTATATTAAGCCAACCCGTCATAACCGTAGGCGCTTTTACAATATATGTACCGTCTGATAATTTTGAAACCTCAACACTATATTCAGCAACGCGTCGCATAGGCTCCATATCCTCGTATGTGAGCGTTCCGCTCGGTGCGGCGGCATATACGGCGGTATTCCAGCCTGTTTCATCAAATCCCGCTTTGGAATATTCTTCTATGGTTTTGCGGGCGTCATAGGTTTCACCGTAATAAATATCGTTAGAAGTCACAGGACCATCGAGTGTAACGCTCCAGCTTTCATCGGTGGCAATTTTTTCAGACGTGCCGTCGTCATATTCAAGCAATATTTCCATACAGAGCATCGGCTCGTCTATCCAATCCGCGCTGGACCAGTTCCAGCCGTCCATTATCGAATTGAAAAACCCGTGGCCGACCATAATTCCGACGGCATTCCCGCCCAATAAAATCTTGTCTGTTATATCGTAAACGTTATACAGAACCGTTTTATTATAATCAGTATTAGCAGAATTAAGCACGCCGGAGTCCGCCTGCTTACCGTTTATTTCAAAATCATAAAGTCCCAGCCCGCTCACATATGCGCGCGCACGTTTTACCGTTTTTGAAACGTTGAATTCCTTTCGAAATATGGGAGCTGTTCGATCTCCGGGTATTTCAACAATCGCCGTAGTTCCCCACGGAGAACCGCCGAACGCAACCGACTGATCGGGTGCGCTCCACGCGCTGTCGTCATAATTTATATCATACCAATCGAGGGATACCGACGACGACGCTTTCCAGCTTGAATCTGTCACTACCGTTTCAGAGCCGTCGTTGTACGTAAGCTCCAATTTGCACAGCGCTCCGGCATATCCGCTTGAAGTATTGGTTACTTTCATTGCAATGAGGTTTTCACCGCTGATAATTTTATCAGTGATAACAAGACCGTTTCCCGAGCCCCATGCCGAGGTCGTTCCAACCTTTTCTCCGTTTATATACAGCTCGGATTTATCGTCCCCTGTAAACGCAATCTGAGCCTTTATGAGGTTTTTTGTTACTGTAAACGTTTTGCGAAAATACTGATCGCCCGCGGGAACATCGTCAAAGGCGGCTCCGGAGCGCAGCCAAATCCAGTTGGCTTTGTTAAAGTCAATATCCACATTTGCTTTCTTTGAAGCCTGAATGAATTTTGCGGTCCAGTCGCTTTCATTTACAAGGCCCGTTTCAAATCGGGCGGCTTTTGAAACTCCGAGCGACACGCCGCTTTCGTCCCACACCTCGACTGTCCAGAAATACTCCTTTTGCGACTTAAGCTCTTCGCCTTTGTATTCTATGTCGTAATTGTTTTCTCCCGCCTGCTTGCCTGAGTCCCAAACCGTGCCGTTTTGAGCCTCGGCGTTTTCTTCGCTGTCAGCCACGGTTATCCGATATGCCGACTGCGAGCGGTTATAACCGTCGAGCGACAGCTTCCAGCCAAACACGGGAATTGAGTCGATACCGAGCGGATGCTCGCGGTAATTGACCGTTAAATCATACATATTGTCGTTTACCTCACTTTGAATCTCCGTCGCCAGTGACGGAAAAGCAATCATTGATACCGTTATCGCCGCTGTCAAAACAATGCTGATTATTCTGCGAATTTTCATAAATCGTCCTCCGAAAAAACATTTAAAATATTCTTTACATCTTATATGATATCATTTTTAAGCACAGTTTTAAATAACCGTATTTGACCGAAAAGCTGTCCTCAATTGCCATATTAAAAAAGCTCTCTTATAGCAGAGAGCTTTTTGTAAATCAGTCTATCATATTTTTGAATTCGCTCTCATCAATTATTTTTATTCCTAAGTCCTGCGCTTTGATGAGCTTGCTTCCCGCCTGAGCTCCCGCCAAAACCATACTGGTCTTTTTGGAAACCGATGAAGTGACCTTTCCTCCGTTTTCTTCAATCAGATTTTTGGCTTCATCGCGCGTCAGCGTGTCAAGAGTACCTGTTAAAACGAACGTAAGTCCGTCCAGCCTTGTCCCCCGTGAGGTTTTATGCGCCTCAAGATTAACGCCGGCAGCCTTGAAGCGCTCAATCAAATGCGCGCTCTGCGGATGCGAAAAGAACTCTGCAACATTATGCGCCATCGTTTCGCCAAAGCCGTCGATTTCATTTATAGCCTGCTCGTCCGCGTTTATGATTTCATATATATCCGCAAATCTTTCGCACAAAAGCTTGGCGGCGTTCTGCCCTATATTTCTGATTCCCAGACCGAAAATCAATCTGTCAAGCGAATTGCGCTTTGACTTTTCTATCGACGCGATAAGATTGGCGGCGCTCGTTTCGCCCATGCCTTCAAGCTGTTCGATATCTTCTTTTTTCAGAAAATAAATATCCGCGCTCGACTTTACAAGACCCGCGTTCACAAGCCTTTCGGCAACTGATTCGCCCATTCCGTCGATATTCATTGCGTTTCGGGAAGCAAAGTGGATTATGTTTCTTAAAAGCACAGCGGGGCATTCGGGATTAGTGCACCGTATGACCGCCTCGTCCTCGTCACGCAGGCATTTTGACGAACACACAGGGCATACATCCGGGATTTTATAAACGTTACCCTCACCGAGCCTTTTGGTGACTCCCAAGACCTCCGGTATAATGTCTCCCGCTTTTCTGACCTTGATTTCATCGCCGATTCGTATCTGCTTTTCATCAATAAAGTCCTGATTGTGCAAAACCGCGCGGCTGACCGTGGTGCCCGCCAAAATGACAGGCTCAAACACCGCCGTAGGAGTCAACGCACCTGTCCTGCCGACGTTTATTTCGATGTCTTTTAAAATCGTAGTCTTTTCCTCGGGTGGATATTTAAACGCCACCGCCCATTTGGGAAATTTCGAGGTTGAACCCAGCCGCTCACGGTCAGTAAATCCGTTCACCTTTACAACAGCGCCGTCAATATCGAAATAATATTTGTTTCTGTATTTCCCTATACTGTCAATTTCGCGGATAACATCGCCGATGTTATCAAAGCATTTATACGACGGCAGAACCTTAAATCCCAGTTCCTTTAAATAATCAAGCGACTGCGCGTGCTCGGCTATGTCTTTGTTGTCCGTCCGCTGTATGTTAAACACAAAAATATCCAAACTTCTCTGCGCGGCAATTCTGGAATCCTTTTGGCGCAATGAGCCCGCCGCGGCGTTGCGCGGATTTTTAAACGGGACTTCATCGTTCAGTTCCTGTTGTTTAATGAGCTTTTCAAAAACATCGTGCGGCATAAAAACCTCGCCGCGCACCTCCAGCAGTCCCGCGTTCTCTTTCAGTTTAAGCGGTATAGAGCCTATTGTTTTAAGATTTGCGGTGACGTCTTCTCCGACAAATCCGTCTCCGCGCGTGGAACCGAGGGTAAAAATCCCGTCATGGTATTCAAGCGACACAGAAAGCCCGTCTATCTTCGGCTCAACGCAGTAAACGGGATTTTCCACCGTTTCTCTTACTCGCTTGTCGAACTCAATAAGCTCCTGCTTGTCAAAAACATCCTGCAAGCTGCCCATCTGAACCTCGTGACGCACCTTTGCAAAAATATTAAGCGCTTCTCCGCCGACCCTCACCGTAGGGCTGTCCGGCGTTACAAGCTCAGGATGCTCTTTTTCGAGCATCTTCAGTTCATTCATCATCATATCATAATCATAATCATCGATTTCAGGGTCGTCCAAAACATAATACCGATGACTGTGATAGTTGAGCTTTTCTCTCAATTCTTCCGCTTTTTGCTTTGCGATCTCGTATTCCACTACAAAACTCTCCAATATACTTTACTTATATTATTAAGTATACCACACCGCGCGGTTTTTTTAAACTCGAAATTTGCGCTTTTATAAAACACAGAGGCGACCGGCTGTTATAGCCGACCGCCCTTAACTGAGATCTCTTTAAACTATAAACGCGTCATGTACCGCGCGCATAGCGGTTTCGCTCTGCTCCCTGTCAATCAAAACAGAGATTTTTATCTCGCTTGTCGATATCATCTGAATATTGATATCCTTTTCATACAACGCCTCGAACATCTTCGCTGCTACCCCGGGGTTTGACTGCATACCCGCGCCTACGATGGATATTTTGGAAACATTTTCATTGCTTACTACCTCTTGCGCCCCCAAATCTTCAAGCGTGGATTTAAGCACATTCACCGCCTTTTCCTCCTGACTGATCGGGCAGGTAAAGCTGATATCCTTTGTGTTGTCTCTGCCTATAGACTGCAATATGATATCCACGTTTATCATCTCTTTGGCAAGAATTGTAAATATTCTGAACGCTATTCCCGGTTTATCGGGAAGTCCCAGTACCGCGATCCTGCAAACGTCGTCGTCCTTAGCAACACCTTTTATCAGCATTTTTTCCATCTTAACTGCCTCCTTAACCTTTGTTCCGGGTTTTCTTTCAAGACTTGATACAACTTCCATGTTCACATGGTATTTTTTTGCCATTTCAACCGAACGATTGTGCAGGACCTGAGCGCCGAGCGACGCCAATTCCAGCATTTCATCATAGGTTATTTCCTGAAGCTTTCTCGCTGTTTTTACTATGCGCGGGTCAGCCGTGTAAACGCCGTCGACGTCGGTAAATATCTGACAAAGATCCGCCTTTAAAACCGCGGCGAGCGCAACGGCGCTGGTGTCGGAACCGCCGCGTCCGAGAGTAGTTATGTCGTCATATCGGTTAAGACCTTGAAATCCCGATACAATCACAATATTCCTTTTGTCAAGTTCCTTTTTTATCCGTTCGTCCTCAATTTTTTTGATTCGGGAATTCCCGTAGTTTGAATCGGTCATAAAGCCGGCCTGCCGCCCCGTGAGCGATATAACGGGATATCCCAAATTCTCGATAGTCATCGCAAGCAGCGAGCTTGAAATCTGTTCGCCTGTCGAAAGCAAAACATCCAGTTCCCTTTTTGAGGGCTTCGAATTGACTTCTGCTGCCTTTTCAAGCAGATCATCCGTAGTATCTCCCTGTGCGGAAACGACCGCCACGACGTTATTTCCTTCATCGTATGTTTTGGTTATTATACGGGCGACATTAAGCAGCCTGTCTTTATCGGCGACCGAAGTGCCGCCGAATTTCTGTACAATTAATCCCATCTTACAACCTCCGCTGAAACAATAATTTAAATTATCTTGCTTAAAATTTTTTACCTACCGGAAATGTATATATCAAACAATATTCAAAAAGATTTACGTATTTTCGGACAAAACAAGCTCATATCAGCCGAAAACAGCGTTTAATAATCAGTAGTCTAAAACTCTGATTTTGGAAAGTATTTTAATTCCGTTCCGCTCCATTTTACTCATGCACTCTCTAATATACGTTTCACGCGCAAGCTGAGTTACAAATGCATACTCGTTGTCTCCGGCGCCGTCTCTTTCCAGATATTTAACCTCGCCGAAGAATTCTTCTACCATGGATTTGAGCTTTTGCTCGTCTTTGCTTATACATCTTACATAAAATTCAAGGTCGCTTGCTTTATAGTCGGCTATAAACTGCCCGTCGGATTTTTCCCACTTAAGCGATTTGCAGTTTTCGGATCTGTTTGCCGCGTCGATAATGTCTGCCACGACTGCGCTTGCAGTGGGAAGCTTGCCGGCGCCCTTTCCGTAAAAAACAACGTCTCCTACAGCATCTCCCCTAACCAAAACTCCGTTGAATACGCCGTCAATGTTTGCAAGCTGACTTCCACCGTTTATAAACGCGGGCGAAACCATTATGACCAGCTTGCCGTCCGAAACGATTTTTGCCCGGGCAATAAGCTTTATCACTCCGCCCCAGTTTTCAGCGTAGGCGACATCTTCAACGGTCACATTGGTGATTCCCGTCGTATGCACGCGCTCCGGTTCAACCTCTTTTCCCGTCATAATAGAAGCAAGTATACAGATTTTTCTGCATGCGTCATGTCCTTCAATATCCGCTTCAGGGTTTCTTTCGGCATATCCGAGCTTCTGTGCCAAAGCAAGAGCGTCGTCAAACGGCATATTGTCGTTTATCATTTTTGCCAGGATAAAATTGGTGGTGCCGTTGAGGATTCCGGCGATTTCATCTATATTATTCGCGGCAAGGCAGTTTGTAAGCGGACGTATAATCGGGATACCTCCGCCTACGCTCGCCTCAAAAAAGTAATTAACATTGTTTTCCTTTGCGATTTTCAAAAGCTCGGTTCCCTTTTTTGCAACAAGCTCCTTATTAGAGGTAACAACGCTTTTTCCTGCGCTTAAAAGCGCTTTTGTGAAATCGTAAGCGGGATTTATACCGCCCATTACCTCGGCGACAACGGAAATTTCATCGTCATTAAGTATATCGTTAAAATCTTTTGTAAACAAATCTGAGTAAGTCAGATCGTTAAACTCCCGTAAATCCAGAATTTTTTTGACCTCAAGGCTTACCCCTGAGCGTTTTTCAACGGCTGATTTGTTGTTCATGCAAAGCTCGGCAACACCCGAGCCGACAACTCCATGACCCATTATCGCTATTTTTGACATCCGTTTTCTCCCTTTCACTGTAAATTAAATCAACTTTACTTTAATAACACCGTCCGTTTTTGAAATGCTCTGCAAAGCGCTGTCCAGTTCAGACTCTGACAGCCTGAACGATATTGTTACCGCCGCCGCGCCGTCCGCAGGAATATTTTGATTGACAGTGATAATATTGGCTTTGTGTTCATATAGCGCGGATATGACCGAGGATAGTATCCCCGGACGGTCCATAAGGCTCAAATAAACGGTCATAAGCTTTCCCGCCTCGCCTGAATCGTAAGAATACACACTGTCTTTATATTTATAGTATGCGCTCCGCGACACATCGGCGAGCTTGCAGGCCTCGCTTGAATTTTTAGCCTTGCCGCAAGCCAAAAGATTTTTTGCTTTTAACACTTTTACCAAAAAATCGGGTGCAGAGTTTTCTTCAACAAGAATAAACTTTTTTCCAAACTCCATTTTTGTTCGCCCCCAAAGTACAGTTGTTTGCACTTAAATACAAGTTTACCATTTTACAGCCGTTTATACAATATATAAAACAACTAAATTAACTGACAATCCAATGCAGTTTTTGGCGATAAAAGGCAAATTTTTTTCGCGAATACACGCATTTTAGGGCGCCTTGTAAACAAGGCGCCCTAAATAGGTTTTATGTGTATTCTAAAGCTACTTACCGCTTGTTCCCGACGACTGCTCGGCCGCCTTTTCAAGCTCGGTTTTCAGCCAATCCACCGTAAAGCACTCGATGCTGTTTTCGGTTTCTTCGCCGTGCTTTTCAAGATATGCGTTCGGCCACCGCGCGTACCTTCCGTTTCCAATGTCCTTATAGGTGGTCATGTCCTCCGACATTATTTCATATGCCCCGTTAAAAAATTCATACGAGAGTCCCATTTCATTTATATTAAGCAATGCAAAAACATATTTTTCACCTTTTTCAATAAAATCCTCATCATATGAATATCTCATACACAATATATGGTTTTTCTGCCTATTCACTTCTTTGGCGCTTAATTTTTCTTCACCTGCTTTTTTAGTTGATTCATTAGGATATTCAGAATAATTATTCTCATATTCACTTACATAGCCGCCAAAGGTTACAACATTTATCAAATCTCCCGCTTCAAGACTGCCGAAAACAGAAGTAAGCACTTTCACCTCAGCAAGCGTATACGGTAATCCATAAGCAGCCACAAAATGAGTATCTATTACCTCGCATTCTATTATATCCGTTGCATTTTCATAAAAATCCGAAACACTGTTTGCACTGAAACGGTACTGCGATTCCGAAACAATTTTTGTCGCATTTTTCATCTGTTTAGCGTATTTATTTGTGTCAAATTCATTTTCAATTGTTATCCGCATATCCTTGCCGCCAGTATTGGTCTGTTCAACAGATGAAACGGCTGTTTGTTCGCTCTGTGCTTCTGATGAAACCTCCCCGGCGTTCTGCGCGCAGGAGGCAAAGCTCAACGCCGCAAGCGCCGCCGAAACCATTAACGCTATACTCTTTTTCATATAAATTGCCCCTTTCCTTATCGATCATATCCATCGTATATATGACGTATATTATTGCAGTCGATTGATGACGGCTTGTTTCTATCGGTTGTTCCGTCTTCCATTTTTCGACCAGCAGCTTGAGGATACATAATTGAAGTTGTCTTTCGCTTACTGGCAAGCTGGTGACTTAGCCCCATTGCATGACCTATTTCATGGACAACCGTACCCGTTTCCGCACGCTCGCTTAATTTGCTTGCCGAATCTGGATCAATATAAATTTTGCACCAACCCCAGTTTTTCTTTGTTGCGTCAACTGAGTCATCATATAATAAATGCACAGTTCTTGCATCCGAAGTATTTCCCATATAATATCCATAAAATTCAATGCTTGCTGATGACTTAGTATTTGTTTCACGCCATGAAATAGACGTGGTGATATTGGGATAGCCCGGCGAAGTATTCGTCCAGTAATCAAATGCGTTCCCTATATTGTCAACGCCGCCCGACGGTCTGTAGCCCTTTATCATTGATTTATCCGCCGCTGACGAAGTAGAAACCCAAAAATATCGTTTGCTGTTGCCGTAATTTCCGACTCCGCCTGTTAAATAATGATCTTTAAACGTCCTCCTGCCGTGACTGCAGATAATCTCTTCCTCGGCAGAAGCATAAACCGAAAATGTACCCGCCAATACAGCCGATACAAGCAGGCATACTAATTTTTTAAACATTTTTGTCCTCCTTTTCTTCTGAAATCAATTTATATTGCAAGTAAAAAACCGTATCAGCCCCACTCCCTTGGAAATAACTTCCACTATTATTATAATTTATTTAAACTGTTATTGCTATATCAATAGTAAACAGATTTATATATATTTTCTAATAATTAACAACAAACTATCAACATTTTATGGCATAATATTCATTAATTCGACATAAAATGAAAAGTACAAAAAGCCCGCTCGTTTATTACAGGCGGGCTTTATATAACATGTATTGCCGAATCGTTTACGACGCTTTGATTTCCGTCCAAAGAGTATCCATCAGTGTGTTTATTTCCTCCGGCAGATACTTAAACACCTCGCAGTTTTTAAGCGTGTCGGAATCGGGATAGATAATCTTGTTGTTCTTAACCTCGTCGTCGAGCGCTTCCTTAACGTCGCTCAAAGGCGTGGAGTAGTTGATATATTCAATATTCGCTTTTGCAATTTCCTTACTGCACATAAAGTTGATAAATGTTTCCGCTTCTTCCTTGTGCTGTGTTCCTGCGGGAATAACCATTGCATCAACAAATTTGTTCGAGCCCTCTTTAGGAATAACAAATTCCAAATCGGGGTTTTCCTCAATCATCGTGACCGCGTCGCCCGCGTAATACGGCGCAACCGCCGCTTCCCCGCTTATCATCTTATCGAACACCTGGTCCATAACATACGCCTGAACAAGCGGCTTTTGCTCTTTTAAAGCTTCCGCGCACGCATTGATTTCATTCTTGTCGGTCGTGTTCTGCGAATAGCCGAGCTTTTTCGCCGCAATTCCGAAAGCGTCCCGCGGATTGTCAAACATAAGAATTTTCCCGGAATAGTCGCTGTCCCAAAGAATATCCCAACTGTCAACAGTTTTGGTAACCATGGTCTTATTGTAAATTATCCCGACAGTGCCCCATGTATAAGGAACGGAGTATTCGTAATTTTCATCGTAATCCCACGAAGAGGATTTGAACTCCTCCATAATATTTTCATAATTCGGAATATTGTCATAATTAAGCTTTTCGAGCATACCCTCATCTATCATGCGGTTTATCATGTAGTCGGAAGGTATAACAACATCATAATTTCCGCCGCCCGATTTGATTTTGGCGTACATCGACTCATTCTGGTCAAACGTTGTATAGTTTACTTTTATATTAGGATACTGCTTTTCAAATTCGGCGATAACGTCAAGACTGTCGTCAGTACCGTCGGAAATATACTCTCCCCAATTGTAGACATTGATAGTCACCGTATCGCTTTCGGAGCCGGAAGAGCATCCCGCAAACACCGCTGACATACAAACAGCCGCAAAAAACAAAGCCATTATTTTTTTCATTGTACTTCACCTACCGTAAAATTTTTATTTTTTTCCCCCCGCTTTGCGTCTGCTATATTTGTTACAATAAGCACTATCAGCACAAAAAGGAACAACACAGCTGACAACGCGTTTATTTTGGGACTTACACGTTTCCTCGTCATTGAATATATAAGCACAGGCAGCGTTTGAAAACTCGAACCGCTCGTAAAATAAGTGATTATAAAATCGTCGATAGAAAACGTTAGAGCCATTAAAAAGCCTGAAACAATCCCCGGCATTATCTGCGGTATCACAACTTTGAAAAACGCGCGCCCGGGAGGACAGCCTAAATCAAGCGCAGCCTCGTAAACACCGATATCCATCTGCCGAAGCTTTGGCAGAACGCTTAAAATAATGTACGGCACGTTAAAGGTTATATGCGCGATAAGCACCGTAAAAAAGCCCATTTCAAAACCGATAACACCGCTTAAAATAACAAACAGCATCATCAGAGAAACACCCGTTACGATTTCGGGATTTATTATCGGAAGATAGGTCACGTTCATAATGACGCTTCTTGTTTTTTTCCCGAAATTCCTGATTGCAACGGCTGCAAGCGTCCCCAAAACCGTCGCCGCTACAGACGATATAACGGCTACGATCAGAGTATTTGCAAACGCGCCCATTATTTCGGAATCGCGGAACAGCTCCGCATACCATTTAAATGTGAACTCCGAAAACACCGAACGGCTTTTTGAGGAGTTAAACGAAAAAACGATTAATACAAATATCGGAGCATATAAAAAAAGAAATATAATTCCGATATATATTTTTGAGGGAAGCTTTTTCATCATGCGATTATTCCCTCCATTTCATCGTTGTCAAACATGTTTATAATACCCATGATAACGATTATAACGACCATGAGAACGAGCGATATAGTAGAGCCTAAATACGGGTCATAAACCGAGCCGACGAACTTGCTCTCAATTAAATCGCCTATCATCATAGTGCTTCCGCCGCCGAGCATCTTTGACAAAACAAACGTGCTGACCGAAGGCACAAAAACCATCGTTATTCCGGTTATAATACCCGGCAGGCTCATAGGAACTATAACCTTTGATATGACCCTAACGGGGCTTGCGCCCAAATCACCGGCCGCTTCTATAACCGATTTGTCGATTTTTTCCATCACAGAATACAACGGAAGAATCATAAACGGCAGATAATTATAAACCATGCCCAGTACTACTGCGCCGTGGGTGTTGATCATATGAAACGGACCCAGCCCGACTAGCGAAAACAGCCTGTTCAAGAGCCCGGTATCTTCAAGAATAGTCATCCAGCCGTAGGTTCTTAAAAGGAAGTTCATCCACATGGGAATCATTATAATCATCATCATTGTGCGCTGACCGACAGCGCGCATACGGGACATTATATATGCAACGGGATATCCGATAATCAGGCAGATGACAGTGGCGATTGCCGCAAGCTCAAACGACAAAAGAATTGTCGGGAAAATATAGGAAAGACCGAACATATTTTTAAAATTGTCAAATGTGAAACCGCCGTCAGACGATGTAAACACATAAAACACTACGATTCCGAGCGGAACAATAACAAATATCGCCGACCACACAAGATACGGAAGAGATAAAACCTTATTTTTCATATCCGCCCTCCGCTTTTCCCGCGAGAGCAGGATGAATTGAAATATTGTCAAAGTTAAATTTAATTCCGATATCCGAGCCGATTTCCTCATCGTTCTGAGAATGAAAAATAAGCTCTCGCTCGTCGATATAAACTATAAACTCGTTGTACGCACCCTTGTACACCATCGATTCAACATATACCACAAGGTCGCTGATATCCTCAGAAACAACCGATATATCTTTCGGAGATATCGTAAGCCGGACGTCTGTTCCCTTTTCAAGCCCGAGATTATCCCGATGGAACTCAATACCCAAAAATTCAACGGTATCTTCACCCGTTACCCTTCCGGAAACATAGTTTGTTGAAAAAGTGACAAGCTTTTCCATAATATGTATATCGTCAGCGCCGAATGTAAGCCCGACCTTACTTTTCAATTCAGGGCTTTTGGTTGATTGGATAGTCCAAAGCAATCCGTTTGTATCTATAACCGTTATTTCAAAATGAACGCCCTTGAAAACCACCGACTCGACAACGCCGTTTATCGAAGCGTCTTCAGGCGCGACAATCTCAATATCCTCGGGACGGATAACCACGTCAACCGGCTGCATAGCCTTAAATCCCTTGTCGACGCATTGGTATTTTTTCCCTGCAATCTCAACAAGAAAGTCGCGGTGCATAACACCGTCGATAATATTTGATTCGCCTATAAAATCCGCGACAAACGCATTTGCCGGCTCATTATATATATCCTGCGGAGTGCCTACCTGCTGGATCTCGCCGTCGTTCATTACGACAACGGTATCAGACATGGTGAGCGCTTCCTCCTGATCGTGGGTAACATAGATAAAAGTTATGCCGAGGTTTTTCTGCATCTGCATAAGCTCAAGCTGCATTTCCTTCCGCAGCTTTAAGTCGAGCGCGCCCAGAGGCTCATCCAGCAGCAAAACCTTAGGACGGTTTACAAGCGCCCTGGCTATAGCGACTCTTTGCTGCTGACCTCCCGAAAGCTGATTGACCTTGCGGTTTTCAAATCCGGAAAGATTAACGACCTTCAGGATGTCCGTAACCGCTTTTTTAATCCCGCCCTTTGTCATGCGCTTGATTTTAAGTCCGAACGCAACGTTGTCGTAAACGTTCAAATGCGGAAACAGCGCGTATTTTTGAAACACTGTGTTCACAGTGCGCTTATAAGGCGGAAGATCGTTGATTTTTTTGCCGTTAAAATACACCTCGCCCCCATCGGGAGTTACAAATCCCCCAATGATACGCAAGGTGGTGGTCTTTCCGCAGCCGGACGGACCGAGAATAGTCATAAATTCGCCGTCCTTGATATCAAGGTTTACACCGTCAAGGACTCTCTCGCCGTCAAACTCCACGATAATGTTTTTAAGATTAATGATAGAATTCATTAATGTATCCCCCTTTGCGGATTTAAGTAGTGTTTTATGACTACCCACACCACCTTTTGACCACACACCCGCAAAAGGTTTTTTAGGCTGTTACAGAACAGCTTACAGTGTGATACATACGGTGAATGTGAAAACCGAACGCCGAAGTTTCGGCGCGGCTTTAAGACACATAAACAATAAATTTATTGTACGGATATTTCCACGTGCTGTCAATAGTTTTTTGCGGGTTTTGATAAAAATAGACTTAATCCCTATAGGGAGAAAACAATTTTGCCGGACAAAATCCCCTTATACTTTGCCAAAAATCTTGAAATACACCGGTATTCCTGCGATTTTTGACTTTGCATATAAAAGCCGCAGATATACCGATCAGTCGTTTTTAGACGGGCAAGGAGCTGTGTTCAGGCGATTTATCCCTTCCGGGTTGAGTTTAGGTAAATAAAACAGAAAAGCGGGTTGCATGTCAGTATGATTTTATGTTATACTGAACTCAATTGATATAATTAATTTGCACATTAAAAATCTCACGAAAGAAACGGTGATTCATATGAATTGCACATACTGCGGAAATCCGCTTGAAGAAAATGCCGCGATCTGCACATCGTGCGGAAAATCGGTAAAAGCACCGAAAAAACGTGAATATAAAGACAGGCGCATCTGCTCTGTCATGGGCTTTATATTCGGAATATTGGGGCTCGTCTCGTTCCCGTTTATCTTATTCTCCGCACTGTCCGCTGTTCTCAGCGCACTTGGAATAAGATCTACCAAATCAGAGCTTTCAAAAGTGGGATTGTTTTTAAGTATTTTATCCCTTTTGGCGGCGTTTTTTATGTACATATATATAATTGCAACCAATAACATTACCAATCTTGCGGCATATATTTTTGATAATTTTTTGATTTAAATACTGTTTCACAATATTGACATCGGGCGTTTTATATGTTATTATAACTTCCGTTGTCAATATTTTTTGGAGAGGTGTCCGAGTGGTTTAAGGAGCCGGTCTTGAAAACCGGTGATTCCGAAAGGAACCGTGGGTTCGAATCCCACCTTCTCCGCCAAAAGCGCAAACAGGGTATTTATTGTTACAATTCAACAATAAATACCCTGTTTTTATTACGTAATATTATCGTATTTGCACAAATATTTTTTACTGGTTTTATGTAGTCAGACTTGTTTTGTTACTAAAAAATTTTCTTCCGTACTTCAATCAGCCTTGAAAAACGAGCTTCATATTACCGACCGATAAACTGCATTAAAGTCAAGGTCACCGGCCTAGCCGGTGACCTTGTTCTGCCCCTATAAGGGGCTGTTACCTGCTTGCGCCCGGAAGGCGCACTGAAGGTCTGCCAACTGCACCGCATCTACAGCCGCCCCTAATGGGGCTTGCTGGTTTGCTTTGATTTCCCGCTACCACTCCAAGTGGCTTATTTCTTGTTTTTCTTCACCGACTCACCCGTAAACAGACCGATATACTCTACTATCGACATTTGACCGTATTCTAAATTCTCTTTCAGTTGATGAAGAAGCCGAAAGCCTCGGGCATGAGGCATGCAAAAGCTGTAACCCGTAACACCACCGCGTGAATTAATCACCGTTTCACAATTGCATGACAAAGATAAAAAAATGAAATACTATTTTCACATTGATTCATACACATCCGAACATCTATCAAAATGCTCACAGAAAGATCCCGTATTTTTTTACTATAACCATTCTGACCACAAGCTTTGGGTCACAAATGAGCAGGGAGACAAGGCTGGGCATATTGATTATACGCCCGAAAATGCTGAGTAGTGCGTTAAACAGTGCCTGCCGCGGCGTTATCGAATACATCTACAAAAGCGACAGCGGCAGATATGTCGCATCAGTCGTTGTATCATATTAATCAGGGTTACACATCAAAGGAGTGACAGTGTCGGTGCCGGTTGGAAAAATCATGGAATTGATCGAAGACCGAAAAGCTCCCAAAGGCCTTGCCGAGTATTTGGGAATCGGCGAACACAACATAGCCCTGTGGAAAAGCGGAGACAGCAAGACCTACATACTGCACATGAAAAAAATCGCGGAGTATTTTGATGTTCCTACCGATTTTCTTTTTGGACAAAACCGAAAATAAAGAGCCTCCCAACACGATAGACAAGCGCGCCGTTCAGTTACTCACATTTTTTGATAAGCTCAACGATTTGGGCAAGCAAAATGCGATAGAATACCTGGGTAATATATCGTCATTGTCAAAATACGCAATTTACATACAACCTGAAAATAAAAATATCGGCTATACTATCGCCCATGGCTCTACAAAACAAGTGGAGCTCTGTGATGACGACATCGCTGAAATCATACGTATAAGAAGAAATATAACAGAACACGAAGATAAAAGATGATGTTGCAAAACAAATTATCGGATATTTATTTAGCGTTATATAGATGATTTAGGCTTTTAAGCGCAAAAAAGTTTTGTCACTTTTCTTTACCCCGCTTGCCCGGTAAATGGGCCGGCGGGGTTTTATCATCTTTTTACGCAGCGGCATATGATAACCTATAAACACACGTTGATTCAAGCATAAGGAGTAAAAACTATATGGATAAGACCAACGGAAAACAAAACAAATTAATGTACTTTTCCTCAGTTCTTGCACAGCTTCCGCAAGCCTCGGCGGTAATTTCAGGAAGCGGAAAATATCCCGGTATAAACGGCAGCGTGAATTTTTATCAAACAAGATACGGCGTTTTAACCGCTGCGGAAATCTTCGGACTCCCCGCCCCATCTATGCCTTGTAAGAGCCCCGTTTATGCATTCCACATACATGAAGGAGATATGTGCATCGGCAATGAGACAGATCCATTTGCAAACGCCATGACGCATTATAACCCCGGCGGCTGCGAGCACCCGTATCACGCGGGAGATATGCCGCCGCTGTTTGCAAACAACGGATACGCATTAAGCATATTCTTAACTGACAGATTTACCGCAAATGAAATTATCGGCAAAACAATTATAATACACTCAAAGCCTGACGATTTCACCACACAGCCCTCGGGAAATTCCGGTGAAAAAATAGCCTGTGGAGTAATCATAAATTCTCTTGCAAAAAGCTGAATCAAGGCAAAAAAACGGCGCTATGAAAGTCTTTTTCATACCGCCGTTTTTTCTATATTATTTCACTGTCTTTCGCGAATAAAAGGATAATTAACTTTCCCATTTAACAGTTCGCCGTATGCTTTTGGTTTTCTGAATGTATTACCCATCATCTCATGCTCCCGATAATTGCGGATTTTGTCCATATCAAAATCCGCAAAATACATACCATGCGAAATTTCGTCTGCCAAAACAATAGTATTATCAATATAATTTCCTTCGCCGTCCCAGCAAACGGGACTAAATGCACAGGAACATCCGGCGTTTTTGCCATTTGGATTTGCCATAGCAATTCCCACCATATTTTCATATGCCCTTGTTGACAGAGTTTGGACGCGCGGTCTCATTGAACAACAGTCGTTAGGAACTAAAATAATTTCTGCGCCTTTTAACATCAATACTCTTGCACTCTCGGGATATTCCCTGTCGTAGCAAATCATAACCCCCCAGTTTTACGCCGTGAAAATCGCAGACATTAAATTCATCGCCGCTTTCGAGACAGCTTTCGTCTGCAAAATCGCAGGTATGCACCTTAGAATACTTCATTAAAATCTCGCCGTTTTTGCTTATCACAAAGGCGGAATTGCGCGGCTTTTTGTTACCTCTTGTAAAAGCCGTTGCAATCACACCCGTGTTATGCTCCTTTGCGGCATTACAAATTACGGCAAGGCAATCATCGCTGTCCGTCAAAGCTTCGCTGTTTTCTATAGGAAAATAATAGCCGGTGATAAAGCACTCCGGCAGAAGCAAAATGTCCGCTCCGTTTTCTGCTGCCTGCTTTATTTTGCTAACGGTTAATTCGGTATTTTTCTTTTTATCTTTATCCGATCCGTGCATTTGCAGAATCGCCGCTCTGAATATCATTCAACCACACTCCATATCACAAGTCTATGCTCAGCCCACTTGATTATATAAAAAACAGCGGCTAAAATCAACCTAGATACTGCAAGCGCTCCAATTCACTATAGATTGATAAACTCGCTTTGAAATGATATACTTTGAAATTATATAATATATAAAACTATACGGAAGGTGAACAGCATGTGGAAAACTAAGCTTTGTTTGGCAACAAACAGCGATTTTGAAATTCCTGTAGAACAACAGATACGTCTTTTTAAAAAAGTGGGGTTCGACGGCTTTTTCCCCGAATGGACCGAAGGCTGTGAAATCGGCGAATGGCGAAAAGTTGCCGACGAGTGCGGCATGATTTTTCAGTCGGTGCATGCCCCATTCGGCAGAGCGGCTGACATTTGGGGAACGGACGATAAAGCGCTTGAGACCGTGAACGAGCTTATAAGCTGCCTGCGTGACTGTGCAGAATACGGCGTTCCGCTGATGATAGCGCACGCTTTTATCGGTTTTGAAAGTCACGATCCCACTAAAGCGGGAATTGAAAACTTCAAAAAAGTCGCAGCCGAGGCGCAGAATCTCGGAGTTAAAATCGCGCTTGAAAACACCGAGGGCGAGGAATATCTGTCGGCGCTCATGGGCGGGCTTGCCGATTATGAGTGCGTTGGATTTTGCTGGGACAGCGGTCATGAAATGTGCTATAATCACAGCAAGGATATGCTCGCCCTTTACGGCGACAGACTGTTCGGCACCCATCTTAACGACAACCTCGGTATCCGCGATTTTGACGGCGAAATAACCTGGCGCGATGATTTGCATCTTTTGCCGTTCGACGGCATCGCCGATTGGAAATACAATGTTTCACGCCTTAACAAATGCGGCTACAACGGTATTTTGACCTTTGAACTCAACAGGTCGAGCAAGCCCGACAGATACGACAACGACATATACAGAAAAATAACCATAGAAGAATATGTCACCGAGGCTTACAAGCGCGCCTGTCGCGTTGCGGCACTTAAGCAGTCGGTGAAATAAAACAGGATTATTAAAGCGGTGCGCGGAAATTTCCGCGCACCGCTTATTTTTTATATAATTGTTTCATATCCCTTTTGCCTCACAAATAAATAACCGCCGTTTTACGACACAATATTCCCTTCCATCGCGGTAAAATATAGCTTGGCTCATATGCATACGACCACCGACAGCGGCCTTAAGAGCGCTTGGCTTTCGTAAACATCCGCGCATCCCGCAAAGTACAAAAGCTTTTCAAAGCTCACTGCTGCCTCGCCTGACAGATTAATATACGTTTTAACACGCCCGCGGCGGTAACACAGCAGATTTTCAGCGACAACTTTAAACTCTATGTCTGAAAGAAAATCCTCCTTGTATTCACTGCGCATTTTGCCGAGCCGCTTATACTTCTCAAGCATCGTTTCATCAATGTTATCCCATGCAAACGGCATACGGCAGAACGGGTCGTAAAATCCGTTTACTCCTGCCTCATCTCCGTAAAACACCGAGGGATTTCCCGGCAGAGTATATATTATCCCCGCCGCGATTAATGAAAGCTCGCGTCCGCGTTCGTACTCCCTGAGAGAAAGCTCGTATTTTCCGCTTTCCTCACGGGACACCTGTCGATCCGCGCCAAACTCGTTAATTATCCGAACAGTATCGTGAGTTGATAAAAAATTCATCATAGCGTCCAAAGCGGGCTTCGGATAAAGCGAGGTTATATCTGTTACAGCGTCCGCAAATTCGAGCGCATTTTTGGTTTTTATCAGATCGATAACGGCATTTTTAAACGGATAATTCATCAGACTGTCGCACATCTTGCCCTCTAAGAATTTTCTGCGCGCACCGTAGCTTTCCTTTAAAACGCCGTTTTCCCAAACCTCGCCTATGATAACGGCATTTTCGTCCGCACTTTTAACCGATTTACGCAGCTTTGCCATAAATTCGTCGGGAAGCTCGTCGGCAACATCCAACCGAATGCCCTTTGCGCCCATTTTTATCCAGTAATGTAAAACTCCGTTATCAGAGCAGATAAAATCGACATACGATTTCTCCAGTTCATTGACATTGGGCAGAGTCTTGAATCCCCACCAGCAATCATATTTTTCGGGATAATCCGAAAAGCTGTACCAATTGTAATACTCAGAGTCCGGTGAATTATACGCTCCGACGCTGTCGTAATGACCGAACCTGTTGAAATACCGACTGTCGGCTCCTGTGTGAGAAAATACTCCGTCGATTATAACCGATATTCCCCGACTTTGCGCCTGATTGCACAGCTCGGAAAAATCCTCGTTCGAGCCAAGGTACGGATCGACGGTAAAATAATCCCCGGTGCAGTAACGATGATTTTCCGCACTTTCAAAAATCGGGTTCAGATATATCACAGTCACTCCGAGTGATTTAATATAATCAAGCTTTTCTGTTATTCCCTTTAAATTTCCCATGAAATAATCGTTGCATTTATATCCGGGATAATCATAAACGCTGTAAGGCTTTTCATCCCAGTTTTGGTGTATAATCCGCTCATCCTTCGGTTCACCGATCACGGCGTTATTCGATTTATAAAACCTGTCGGGAAAAATCTGATATATCACTCCGCCTTTTATAAAATCCGGGGTGGAAAAATTCTTGTCATAAACAAATAAAGGCCACTCACGATACTGCTCACCTACAGCCGCACGGCTGTGTTCACCCATCTTCGCGGTGAATACTCCGCAATTTGTGTCTATCACAAACGAATAAAAATACAGTCCTATCTCTTCCAATTCGACGTCGGCGCCAAAAGTATTATAGCCGGAATTGTTGCCAATGTAACTTAAGTCAAACACATCCGCAGACCTGTCAGAGGAATCCTTTTTTAATAGAATTTTGGCAGTGTAAACATAGTATTCATCAGTCACCTTAATCTTGATTTTAAAGCTCTGCCCCTGTTTTATCGCGCCGAACGGCGATTTGTATTCGGTTATTTTCGGATCAAAAAGAATTTTTTCCATAGTTACTCCATACAATTTATACGTTGTTAATATTATATACAGCTTTACATAAGCTTACGCTTGTGGCAAACGGTATAAATAATGGTATCATATTTTACAGTTTTGTCAATCTGCTGTGAAATTTTGTTTAAAATGTATATGTTTTGGAAAATTTATTATTGCAGTATACAAAATTTGTGCTATTTATATAAATCTCTTTTATTTTAAATTATAATATGGTATATTATATACAAGAAAAAATAATGGCGGTGTTTTAAAATGACGGATAAATACACAAAAAATATTCTAAAAGATTTTTATGAAGGGAATAATTTCCGTGCATACAATTTTTTCGGCGCCCACTGCATCGACGCAGGTGAATACGTTTTCAGGGTTTGGGCAAAAAACGCAGAGAAGATTTTTGTCGTCGGCGATTTCAACAACTGGGAAAAGTCAGATGAAATGGAAAAAATAAGCGACGGCGGTATTTTTGAAGCCGTCGTAAAGTGCGTTAGCATCTACGACAATTACAAATATCTTATTATAACTCGGAGCGGCAAAGAGCTTTATAAAGCTGATCCATACGCATTTCATGCAGAAACACGCCCGGGGACTGCAAGCAAAATTTATGATATCGGCGGCTATGAATGGTCGGACAAAAAATACATTGCAAAACGAGAAAGTACTCAGCCATACAATCTCCCGATGAGTATATATGAGCTTCATCTCGGATCGTTCAGGCGAAGTGAAAACGGCGAACTGCTTTCGTATTCTCAGCTTGCAGACACGATTATCCCATATGTTAAAGACATGGGATATACTCATATCGAGCTTATGCCTGTTATGGAGCATCCATACGACAAGTCGTGGGGGTATCAGATAACCGGCTATTATGCCCCAACTTCCCGGTTCGGCACCCCGCATGATTTTATGGAGTTTATCGACAAATGCCATGCGTCTGATATAGGCGTAATTCTGGATTGGGTTCCCGCGCATTTTCCGAAAGATGCCATGGGACTGTACGAGTTCGACGGCGGCTGCCTTTACGAATACGACGACCCGCTCAAACGCGAACACCCTGACTGGGGAACAAGAATTTTTGACTATTCAAAACCGGAGGTCGTTTGTTTTTTGATCTCAAACGCCTGCTACTGGTTTAAAATGTTCCACGCGGACGGCGTTCGTGTGGATGCGGTCGCATCCATGCTGTATCTGGACTACGGCAAGCGCGACGGTGAATACAGACTCAATCAATACGGCGGTAACGGCAATCTGGAGGCAGAGGAATTTTTAAAACGGCTGAACATAGAAGTACACTCAGCGTTCAAAGGAGTTTTCACCATTGCTGAGGAATCAACAAGCTGGCCGCTTGTCACAGCGCCTGTGTGCAACGGAGGACTGGGCTTCGACTTTAAATGGAACATGGGCTTTATGAACGACAGCCTTGACTATATGCGAACTGATCCGCTTTTCAGACGGGGCGTTCATTCAAAGCTCACCTTCTCACTGACATATGCGTTTTCTGAAAATTTTATTCTTCCGCTCTCTCACGATGAAGTCGTTCACGGAAAATGCTCGCTTCTTAATAAAATGCCCGGCGATTACGAAAACAAATTCGAAGGTCTTAAGGCTTACTACGGTTATATGTTTGCCCATCCGGGCAAAAAGCTGATGTTCATGGGCGACGAATTCGGTCAGTTTATTGAATGGAACGAGGAACGCGAACTCGACTGGTTTTTGCTGGACTATCCAAAACATCGCATGCTGAGCGAATATGTAAAGGCTCTCAATCATATCTATTCATCTGTAAAGCCGTTTTTCACCCGCGATACAAGCTGGGACGGATTTAGCTGGATAAACTGTGACGATGGGGACAACAACGTCTTTTCATTTAACCGATACGACGACGACGGAGGAGAGATCACAGTTGTCTCAAACTTTTCGGGAGTCAATCTTAAAGGCTATCCTGTCGGCGTAGGACGTTCCGGAATATACAAGCTTATCCTCTCATCATCAGACGAAAAATTCGGAGGTAATTTCAACGCTCCTGAAAAGCTGACGGCAAAAAAAGGAAAATCAAACGGCAAAGATTACACATTGCTGTTTGACCTGGCTCCGCTTTCCACTGTAATATATTATAAAGCTCCTAAAAGAAAAACGGTCAAAAACAGCAGCGATGATGTAAAGCAAAAATCCAAAGCGTCTGAAAAATCAAGCGGGAAGCAGGTTGAAAAGTCCTCAAAGTTAAATGAAAAAGCCGATGAAAAATCCGCAAAAATAAGCAAAGAAAAAACGGGAAAGAAACGCTCAGACAGCACTAAAGCTAAAAAGGGCAAAAAGTAAAATTTAAGCTATTTCCACGATTATTAAGGCTTCGCGTGTCATACAACCGAAGCTCACTATATTTACGGCAGAAAGGATTGGTCATATTCATGAATGCATCTAAGGAAATGATAGCAATGCTGCTCGCAGGAGGTCAGGGAAGCCGCCTGTATGTTCTCACGACGGCAACCGCAAAGCCGGCGGTGCCGTTTGGGGGAAAATACCGAATAATTGATTTTCCTCTTTCCAACTGTGTCAATTCGGGGATAGATACCGTCGGCGTTTTAACTCAATATCAGCCGCTTGAGCTGAATTCCTACATCGGAAACGGACAGCCATGGGACCTTGACCGCTTAAACGGAGGCGTATATATCCTTCCCCCTTACGCCACTAACAGCAAAAGCGAATGGTACAAGGGAACGGCGAATGCAATTTATCAGAATATCAATTTCATAAAACAGTACAAGCCGAAATATGTGCTCATACTATCCGGAGACCACATATATAAAATGGACTATTCCAAGATGCTCAGCTACCACAAAGAAAAAGGGGCCGACGTTACGGTGGCAGCTCTAAACGTTCCGCTTGAGGAAGCGTCCAGATTCGGTATAATGAATACTGAACAAAACGGAAAAATATATGAATTTGAAGAAAAGCCCGAAAATCCGAAGAGCACTAAAGCTTCCATGGGAATATATATCTTTACCTGGGAAAAGCTTGAAAAATATCTTGAACTTGACGAGCAAAGCCCATCCAGCAATAACGATTTCGGAAAGGATGTTCTTCCCGCCATGCTGGAATCCGGCGAACAGCTGTACGCCTATGATTTCGATGGATATTGGAAGGACGTCGGTACTATAGACAGCCTTTGGGAAGCCAACATGGACTTATTGAACAAAAAAATCCCCCTCAATCTGTCCGATCCGCTTTGGCGCATTTACTCCCGCCATTCCGGAGCCGCTCCCCAGTTTATCGGTCAGGACGCAGTGATCCGCGAATCGATAATTGCCGAGGGCTGCTCTATTCACGGAAATATTTGGTATTCGGTTTTGTTTTCCGACGTCAACATCGAAAGCGACGTTACGATAAATTCTTCGGTTGTAATGCGCGGAGCAAAAATCAAAAAAGGCGCGACCGTAAAATACGCTATTATTGCGGATGACGCGGTAATTGAAGAAGGCGCCGTCGTAGGCGCGGAACCGGAAAAATATACCAACATTGACGATTGGGGAATCGCAGTCGTCGGCGCAGGCGCCGTCGTTAAAAGCGGACAGGTCGTTTTACCAAAAGAAATGATCGAGCCGCACCAAACCAAATAATTCAGAAAGGATATTGTTATGAACGTTTTCAGCATTATTTTTTCAGACTCATATAAAGGCGTTGAAAATCAGCTTTCCACCGACAGAACATTGTCATGCATTCCGTTCGGCGGCAAATACCGTATTATAGATTTTATGATATCAAACCTTGTAAACGCGGGAATACACAACATTGGTATAATAACGCGCGACAATTACGGTTCGCTTATGGATCATGTGGGATATGGCAAAGACTGGGATCTAAACCGCAAAAACGGCGGACTTAAAGTCTTGACCCCGTTTGAAAGGCGTTCGGCCTCAAATTATTATCATATACGCGGAAAGCTTGACTTTTTGCGCCATATAAAAGATTATATACAAAACAAGCTTGAAGACTATTGCATAATTGCCAACGGAAACATAATAGCCAACATTGATTTTTCAAAAATTATACCCGCGCACATTAAAAGCGGAGCAGACATCACCCTGCTTTACTCCCCTATTGAGAATGCTTCCGTTAAAAACGCACGGCTGAGTTTCGACAACAACGGCAGACTGACAGATATGAATTATCAAAACAGCGGTCTCGGCGGCAAAGAAAATATATCACTGAACATATATCTGCTTAAGAAAGACTTTCTGATTGATTTTCTTATGAAAGCGGAAACATACGATTGGTATGATCTTGATTTCGAGCTTATAACTAAAAACATCGGCAAGCTGGATATCGTCGGTTATTGTATAACGGGATTTGCTTCGCAGATAAGAAGCGTCAACGAGTATTACGACACCTCCATGCGCTTACTGGATACTGAATTCAGAAACAATCTGTTTACCGGGCAAAATCCTATCATAACCCGGGTCAAAGACACGGTTCCGACTATGTATGGCTTTGATTCCTCTGTTAAAAACAGCCTTGTGGCCGACGGATGCACAATAAACGGCTGCGTTGAAAACAGCATAATCTTCCGCGACTGCTTTATCGAAGAAGGTGCAACTGTCAAAAATTCTATAATCATGCAAGGAGCTAAAATCAACCGGGGCGCACGCCTGGACTGCGTTATATGCGACAAGGACATAACCGTTACGGCAAGTAAGATTTTAACCGGACAAAGCGATTATCCGTTTGTTATTAAAAAAGGCGTTATAATTTAAGTTTAAAGAAAGAGGGCTATGATATATGAATATACTTTACGCCGCAAGCGAAGCGTCCCCGTTTGTCAAGGTCGGCGGTCTGTCTGATGTCGCGGGAAGTCTTCCGAAAGCACTGTGTGAACTCGGTGCAGACGCGCGTGTGATCCTTCCGAAATACTCCTCGATAGACAGCGAACTTTTAGAGAACGCCGAATATCTCGGCAACATATTCATTCGCGTCGGCTGGCGAAATCAGTACTGCGGCGTATTTAAATGCGTTTGCGGCGGCATTACTTATTATCTTGTTGACAACGAATTTTACTTCAAGCGCGACAGGATATACGGAGAATATGACGACGGCGAGCGTTTTGCTTTCTTTTCGAGGGCAGTTCTTGATCTTTTGCCGCTAATCGATTTCAAGCCGGATATTCTGCACTGCAACGACTGGCACACTGCGCTGACTCCGGTCGCGCTCGACGCTCAGTACCGCTCAATTGATTTTTACCGCAACATAAAAACGGTTTTCACCATTCACAACATCCAGTTTCAAGGTCAGTTTGATCCCGCCATCCTGGGCGATGTTTTCGGGCTCGCTCCTGAGCATTTGTCTTTGGTTTATTACAAGGGCTGCATAAATCTGTTAAAAGGAGCTATAGAGTGCTCCAGCCGAGTTACCACCGTTTCAAAAACGTACGCAAACGAGATTTTAAATCCTTATTTTTCCTATGGGCTGGACGATATACTGCGCGAAAGAAGCTACAAGCTCTCAGGAATTGTAAACGGTATCGACACCGACTTTTTCAATCCGCAGACAGACAAGTTCATAAAAACTAATTACACAGCCTCAACACTGCAAAACAAAAGGTTTAATAAAATTGACATACAAAAGGAAATGGGACTGAACATTGATATCAATGTTCCTGTTATCGCAATGGTCACCCGTCTAACCGCACAAAAGGGACTTGATTTGGTAAAACATGTAATGCCGCAAATTGCGGAGAACGATTTACAGCTCCTTGTTCTGGGAACCGGAGACCGCGAATACGAAGACTTTTTCCGTTACTGCGAATTTGCTTATCACGATAAAATCCGTGGTATAATCAAATTTGACAAGGCGCTTGCCCAAAAGCTGTATGCCGGAGCGGATTTTTTGCTCATGCCGTCAAAATTTGAGCCGTGCGGTCTATCACAACTTATTGCTATGCGCTACGGAACAATACCTATAGTGAATAAAATCGGCGGACTTGCCGACACGGTCGTTCCCTATAATCCGGAAAATAAATCAGGTTGGGGTCTTACATTCGAAAGCTACAATTCCTTCGATATGCTCGGAGCGGTAAACCGCGCGCTTGAATTGTATTACTCAAAACCCGACTTTAAGGCGGCGCGCAAAAACGCTATGGCTGTCGACTCAGGATTTGCAAACGGAGCAAAGGAATATTTGAAACTGTATAGCAGCATATAAGCAACTGATACGCACCTTGTACGCAAAAGGCGCGGCAGTCTTTACTGTCCGATTTTCACCTCTCTCCATTTTACTTTGCGTAAAACTTCACAGCGGCTTTAGTATTTAATGCGACTCAAAATTAAAAAGGAATGATAATCACTATGAACGAAAAACAGCTTTTAAACTCATTACAGAGCGTTGCTCTTGCGCGCTTCGGCGCTGATTTTGAAGATTTGTCCCATCGGCAGATCTACGAATGTATAATATATTATTTGAATCAGACATTGTCTGCAAAAAAAGCCGAAACCGATAAAAAATTCGGCGGTAAAAAAGTGTTCTATATGTCGATGGAATTCCTTGTCGGACGTTCATTGAAAAACAATCTTTTTAATTTACAGCTTGAAGCTCCTCTCAAAAACATTCTCAAATCGATGAATGTAAATATCAGCGATATTTACGAGCTCGAGCCTGACGCGGGACTAGGCAACGGAGGCTTGGGAAGGCTCGCGTCATGCTATCTTGATTCGCTTACAACGCTCGGAAGCCGCGCTACAGGATATTCAATATGCTATGAATTCGGAACTTTCAAGCAGGTTATTTTAGACGGCTGGCAAACCGAGTTTCCGGATAACTGGCTCGAAATGGGCGGAGCATGGCTCGTCGCCCGACCCGATGAAGCAAAAGAGGTCCTTTTTGACGGCTATATCGAAGAAAACTGGCTGGATTCAGGACTGGTTATTAAGCATAAGGACGCAACGCGCGTTGTCGCAGTACCGTACGATCTTTTTATCTCGGGCTACAACTCTGAGCGGGTAAACGTTTTAAGACTTTGGGGCGCAAGAACAAAGGACAGCTTTGATATTCAAAGCTTTTCCCGCGGCGACTATCTTAAAAGTATGGAAAAGCGCGCTATGGCTGAGGCGATATCAAAGGTACTCTACCCCGCCGATGAATACTATGAGGGCAAGCTACTGCGCCTCTCACAGCAGTATTTCTTCGTGTGCGCCTCGCTGACGGACATCGTCACACAGCATTTAAAAGAATTCGGCACACTCGACAACTTTGCCGAAAAAAATGCGATCCACATCAACGACACACACCCTGCCCTGTGCGTTCCCGAGCTTATGCGCATTTTTATTGACGAATGCTCCCTCGACTGGGACAAAGCGTGGGAAATAACAACGAACAGCCTCTACTATACAAACCACACTGTAATGGCGGAAGCGCTTGAAAAATGGGATATCGATCTGTTTAAAAAGCGTCTGCCCCGAATATACGCCATTGTTGAAGAAATAAACAAGCGTTTTTGCAACGATATTTTCAGCCGCTTGGGAACATTTTCCGGAGGCTGTCCCGATATTGAAAAGCTATCAATAATCGGCGAAGGTAAAGTCAGAATGGCGAATATGGCTATAATCGGAAGCCGCTTTGTAAACGGTGTTTCAGCTATGCACTCTGAAATCATCAAAAAGAACACCTTCAGGGATTTTAATATTGTTTTCCCGGAAAAATTCACCAATGTTACAAACGGTATCACACACAGAAGATGGCTTTGCCAGTCCAATGAACAGCTCACAGCTTATCTGAATGAGCTTCTGAAAGCCGATCTTGCTTTGGAAATTCACGATCTTGAAAAGCTAACTGAATATTCAAGCGATATTAAGGTGCTTAATAAACTGTTTGAAATCAAACAGGGAAATAAAAAGCGTCTTGCCGCTTATATCAAGCGTGCAAACGGTATAAATGTCAATGTGGATTCCATTTTCGACGTTCAGGTAAAACGCCTGCATGAATACAAGCGTCAGCTTTTATGCGCGCTGTACATTCTGCACCTTTATCTGCAGATAAAAAAAGGTAAAACAGATATTTATCCCCGAACGTTTATCTTCGGAGCAAAAGCGTCTCCAAGCTATTTCATGGCTAAGGAAATCATCAATTTCATCTGCTCGCTTGCCGATTTGATTAATCAGGATCACGATGCAAACAGTATTTTAAACGTCGTGTTTATTCAGGACTACAAGGTATCGCTTGCAGAGCTTATCATACCCGCTGCCAATATCAGTGAGCAAATATCGCTTGCGGGCAAAGAAGCCAGCGGAACAGGCAATATGAAATTTATGATGAACGGCGCGGTCACTATAGGAACGCTGGACGGTGCGAATGTTGAGATATCCGAACAGGCCGGAAAAGATAATATTTTCCTTTTCGGACTGAAGGAAGATGAGGTCGCGCAGCTTTTCAAAAGCGGATATGACCCTAAAAATTATACGGGCGCTTCCCCAGATCTGCTTGAAGCTATAAACTTTATCAGGAGCGGAGGTCTCAAAAAGGACTTTACGAGAATAACCGAATATCTTGAAAATCGCGACCCGTATATGATATGTGCCGACTTTGAAAGCTACAAAAACGCACAGCAAAAAATTGACGAGGCATACCGCAATAAGCATGAATTTTTTAAAAAGGCTCTTATCAATATAGCAAAATCATCAATATTTGCCTCTGATCGCTCCATAGGCGAGTATGAACAAAATATTTGGAATAAGGACTAAAATCAATGACGCGGGCGTCCATGAATGATTTCATGGACGCCTGATTTTTGGCTTCTCAATCGTAAACGACATATTTTTAATCAAATTACATATCAATATTACGAGGTGATCAACATTGGTATGTAATTTAAAGGCAAAATGGAAAGATCTCGCCATAGCAATTTTAATTCCGCTCATTGTAGGCTCTGCCGCAAGCTTATGCTCGTCTAACGGAATAAACAGCTTTGAAAGCCTTGCAAAGCCCAAGATAACCCCGCCAAGCTATGTATTTCCGATTGTATGGACGATTCTTTATGTACTTATGGGAATATCGTCATTTATAGTATACAACTCAAACGCACCCAAACAAGAAAAAGCCTTTGCGTTAAGTGTTTACTCAATTCAGTTATTTTTTAATTTTTTCTGGACACTTCTTTTTTTCAACTTCCAGTCTTATCTTCCGGCCTTTCTGTGGATCATTCTGCTAATACTGCTGATAATAATTATGATTTTTACATTTTATCATATTTCCAAGCTCGCCGCATATTTGCAGATACCGTATATTCTCTGGGTCTTATTTGCGGGCATTTTGAATTTTATGATATATCAGATGAATATTTAATTCAAAGGGCGCGCTAACCGCGCCCTTTGAATTTGCTTTATTCAGTGTTTGAACATTATTACCGCTGAAAATCATATTCTAACATAATAAATACTGTAATTATTATAGCAACTATTCCAAGTTTTCTGCCTTTTTTCGTCAAATATCCCTTAAATAGTATGTTAATATAAACTCAACTGAACATTTTAACTGCCAATATAAATACAACACGTACTAATCAAGCTCAAACTCATTCAGGGCTTTATTATGTAAAACAAAAATCTGATTCGACTTTTCAGAAAGATACAGTTTTTCTGATATTTCATCCCATCCAAGCCCGTCAATATATCTGTATTTTATTAACAGCGACAGCCTTCTGTCGCTGAGCTGTGATGCTGACTGTTCTATTTTCAGTCTCAGTTTTACAAGTGTTTCAATCTTTTTATTTACAATGCTCTGCCTTGCGCATATACTTGTCTTATCAATTTGAATTTCTTTTTCCGATTCGGAAAAATCCGAATCGTCAGATGTATTTGCGGATAATTTTTTTGCGCGGCTTTTAATCCGTGCAATTTCATCGATATCGTTATTTATACTATCGTTGAGCAAAATATACGCTTCCAAAATTTTTTTCTTTTGTGTTGATGTCATATTAATCTCCCCACTTTAAATTAATTATATTTTGGCTGTATTACAAAACCATACTTAACCCGAATAGAGATATATCCCGTCTTAAAACGGTTTTTCTGTTTAAAAGCGGATAAAAATCTTAAAATACATCGGCTTATTCGCGGTCTTCAGCCGCTTTATAAGAAAAATCATCCCATTAAGGTTAAGTCTATATTTACTTCGGAAAACATTACTTTATTTTACATTAATCAACAAAATTCGATTATTTTTTATATAATTTAATCAATCATCATTTGATTATACTACGGTTTTCATTATCAGTCAATATTTTCAGACAAAGGATGATATAAAATGTACGAGAATTTCAAAAAGCTATTGGAGGAAAAAAAACTAACATCGTATAGGGTGTCAAAAGAGACAGGAATAGCTCAGTCAACGCTGAGTGACTGGAAAAACGGAAAAAGCTCACCCAAAATTGACAAATTGATAAAAATCGCCGATTATTTAAACGTCGACGTAAAAATCCTTGCTGACGATGATTTTGGCTCTTACGATACACACAGCGTACCGGAAGAGCTTTTGGCTATAGCAAAAAAAGCCAGCCTACTTCCATCACATCAGCGCAAAATAGTTTTCAGCATGCTAAACGGCATAATTGACGACGCTTTAAAGCTGATAAATACTGATGAATGACCCGCGCCTGCGTATTTTAAACACAAGTTGACTTTTACGACATTTTAATTTATAATCTAAGTGTACAAATTCAGCTTGTATCCTACCCCTTCAATTTTGTCGGCCGGTAGGTATTTTTATGCATATAGACTTAACCTTGTTAAGCCTGCAATGAAAACTTAATGTCGACCCGTGCGCAGGACACGCAAAAGAAAGGAATGATCGCGCCAATGAAATCCGATGTTGTTATAGTCGGTGCCGGTCCGGCAGGTATCTTCACCGCGCTTGAAATGCTACGCTCAGGGAGCAAGAAAAAAATAATCATAATTGAAAAAGGCGCTCCGATAAACAAAAGAAAATGTCCTAAAAATTCCACCGGACGCTGTGTCAGCTGCAAGCCATACTGCCACATCACTACCGGATTTTCAGGGGCCGGCGCTTTTTCCGACGGAAAGCTTTCGCTTAGCTACGAAGTCGGCGGAGAACTCCCCGAGCTTATCGGTGAGGATTTTGCTCAAAAAATGATAAATTACACCGATAAGATCTATCTTGAATTCGGTGCGGATAAAGAAGTACTTGGATTAGAAAATATCCAAAAGGTCAAGGAAATAAGGAAGCGGGCAATTCAGGCAGGACTTAAGCTGGTCGACTGTCCTATAAGGCATCTCGGTACCGAAAAAGCGCAAAAGCTATATAATTCCATTCAGGATTATCTGATCGAAAAAGGCGTTGAAATTTATTTCGGTTACAACTGTCTTGACATTATTGTTGAAAACGGCATATGTATAGGAGCCATTGCCCAAAGCAGTAAAAATCCGCATGAAACTATAGAATTTTTCGCAAAGCACACTATAATAGCCGCCGGAAGACGCGGAGCCGACTGGCTCTGGCAGCGCTGCGAGCAGCACGGAGTTGAGCACCGCCCAGGAACAGTTGATATCGGTGTCAGGGTCGAGGTACGAAACGAAATTATAGAAGATGTAAACAAGGTATTGTACGAATCAAAGCTGATAGGCTACCCTAAACCGTTTAAAAACAAGGTTCGTACTTTTTGCCAGAATCCCGGAGGATTTGTAAGCCAAGAGAATTACGACAATGACCTTGCTGTTGTAAACGGTCATTCATACAAGGATTATAAATCAGACAACACAAACCTAGCTATTCTCTGCTCGCACAATTTCAACGTACCGTTCAATCAGCCGATCGCATATGCGCAAAAGGTCGGCGAACTCACAAATATGCTTGCAAACGGCAGTATACTTGTCCAGCGATACGGCGATATTCTGGACGGCAAACGCACATGGCAAAAAGAGCTTTCGCAGTCGAATGTTCGCCCCACTCTGCCGGACGCTGTCGCAGGTGACATCACGGCTGCCATGCCGTATCGTGCGATGACAAATATAATAAACTTTATTCAGGCTATGGATCATGTCGTTCCGGGATTTGCGGGCACGGAAACGCTGCTTTACTCCCCCGAACTTAAATTTTACAGCAACCGCATAAATATGGATACTGATTTTAACACAAGCCTCCCCGGGCTTCACTGTTTAGGAGATTCAAGCGGATGGACGCGAGGGCTTATGATGGCTTCTATCATGGGCGTTCTGATGGGCAGAAAGCTCGCTGAAAACGACGATTGATCTACGTTCAGGCAAATTTATCATACTGTTAAAAAGCGGGCAAAGCCCGCTTTTTTGTTTTCAACCTCAATAAAATTCAGCCATATTGTCAATTTATGCGTTTAACACGAAGCAAAGCCTGATGTGAGCAAGCTTTTCATCGGCTGCGAGGAGGCAACCTCACCGCAGGAGCTTTGGCTCCTCAGCCATTCTATTATATTTCCTCATGAACGACTGAATGGAACCCGCCACATAAGAGTCGAGACATCGGCGAATATGTTATATTTACCATTCCAAACAAATATAATTATATATATTATTTGAAATGGGGTTTTTTAATGCTTGAGGTTTTTGATTATAACCGAACGGCGGCAACACTTTATGCAAATCGTTGGGCATATCGCCGTAATCCGGAGTTTTTTGATTTTCAGGGGCTGGGCGGCGATTGCACAAATTTCGCATCTCAATGCCTGTTTGCCGGAACCGACGTCATGAATTATACCCCGGACTTCGGCTGGTATTACATAAGCCCGGACGACAGGGCTCCCGCCTGGTCAGGCGTACAGTATTTATATGATTTTCTTATTTCAAATCAAGCTGAAGGTCCGTTCGCGTCAGACGCTCCGATAAGCCAAATTCTTCCGGGCGATATCATACAGCTCGGTGATGAAAACTACGAATTTTATCACACAATGGTCGTCACCTCCACAGGAGATCAGCCGACCGCCCAAAACACACTTGTCGCAGCGCACTCTTACGACGTAAACTGCCGCCCGCTTGACACATACAATATTATAAATATAAGATTCTTGCACATTGAAGGCTTTAGAAAACAAACAGGCGAGCCGGAACCGATTCAGCCCGAACCTGTTGGGCAAGCTGCTCCAACTCCGATGCAGCCGCCAAGCTATATTTCCTAACCTCCTTACCCCGGATATCAGGGGCTGTAATATCAATAAAATAATAAGATATATGCAAAGACGGCGGCGCAAAAATGCGCCGCCGTCTTGTAACAGAGCTATTGCACATCAAGCAGCATGATATAATCATCCATCACATATCCGCCGCCGATGTCAAACACACCCTCGTCAATAATTTTAAAACCGAATTTTTTATAAGCCAAAAGCGAGTTGTCATTATATTTGTTTACATTGAGCCGAATCCCGCAGAGATTTTTTTCCCTGCATATGTTTTTCAAATACTCAATAACATATCCGCCGTATCCCTTGCGGCGAAATTCCCCGTCGATATAAAGCTTGCTTAAATATAAATGCTCTTTTTCCAGAACATAACTGAAATACCCGATATCCACTCCTCCGACAGAAATCACGCAGTAATTATACCCGTGCTCGATCTGCTCGCCTATAGCGTTAGGCGACTGAAACTTTTGCAGCATATAATCAATCTGCTCCTGTTCTAAAATCGAGCCGTAATGCTCATTCCAAATCTTTTTTGCCATCTCGCATATTTCAATCACCTGGAACAATTTGTCGATCCGAATAATGTCGCAGCTTTGCACCTTTATAACCAATCCTTTCAGAAGATATAAGATTTTTGTTATTCCTGCAATGGAAATTAAAATTCCAGCTTTTCATTTATGTAGGAAATAAGCTCATCAACAGGGATCCTCACCTGCTCCATAGAATCACGGTCGCGCACGGTAACGCAACCGTCCTCTTTCGACTCAAAATCATACGTTATGCAAAAAGGAGTTCCTATTTCATCCTGCCTGCGGTATCTTTTTCCGATAGAACCGGTTTCATCAAAATCAATGTTGAAGTGCTTAGAGAGATTATCGTATATTTCAAGCGCTTCATCAGACAGCTTTTTGGATAGCGGAAGAACACTCGCTTTAAAAGGTGCCAAAGCCGGATGCAGATGCATAACTATTCTCGTGTCGCCCTCGCCTATTTCCTCCTCGTCGTACGCCTCGCACAAAAACGCAAGCGCAACTCTGTCCGCTCCGAGCGACGGCTCGACAACATAAGGCACATAGCGTTCGTTGGTCTGCGGATCGAAATAGTCGAGCGGCTTGGAGCTGTGCTTTATATGCTGCTGCAAATCAAAATCGGTTCTGTCTGCAATGCCCCAAAGCTCTCCCCAACCGAACGGGAACATAAATTCAATATCGGTAGTAGCGTTGGAATAGTGAGAAAGTTCTTCTTTCTCATGGTCACGCAGACGAATGTTTTCCTCGGCGATGCCAAGCGACAGCAGCCAATTTTTACAATAGTCTTTCCAATATAAAAACCACTCCATATCGGTGCCGGGCTTGCAGAAGAATTCAAGCTCCATCTGTTCAAATTCGCGTGTTCTGAACGTGAAATTTCCGGGAGTTATCTCGTTTCGGAAGGATTTTCCAACCTGGCATACGCCGAAAGGAATCTTCTTTCTGGTAGTTCTTGCAACGTTTGCAAAGTTGACGAATATTCCCTGCGCCGTTTCAGGACGGAGATAAATTTCGTTTTTAGCGTCCTCAGTGACGCCCTGATATGTTTTAAACATCAGGTTGAACTTTCTGATATCTGTAAAATTCGTACTTCCGCATTCGGGGCATTTTACGCCCTTTTCTTTGATGAAGTCCATCATCTGTTCGTTGCTCCAGCCGTTTGGAGCCGTGCCTGTTTGCTCCTCGATAAGGTTATCTGCGCGGTGGCGGGTTTTACAGTCCTTGCAGTCCATAAGCGGGTCGGAAAATCCTCCGACATGACCCGAAGCAACCCAAACCTGAGGATTCATCAAAATCGCGCAGTCGATGCCGGTGTTATAGCGGTTTTCCTGAACGAATTTTCTCCACCAGGCTTTTTTTACGTTGTTTTTAAACTCAACGCCTATAGGGCCGTAATCCCAAGTGTTTGCAAGACCGCCGTAGATTTCGCTTCCCGCATACACAAATCCTCTGTTTTTACACAGAGCGACAACCTTGTCCATCGTTTTTTCGGAATTTTTAAGCATGAAACCACAAACCTTTCATTCTGTTTTTATAGCATGATTAAGCGGAGCTTTGCTGTATCCGTTCGAAAACGTAAAACACCTGCAAAGCGCAGACAGCCGATACGGCAGATAAAATTGACTGATCATCTGCTTTGCAAAAACTCGTTTATAAGACCGTATGTCCTTTTAACATACGGATTTTTAATACCTAACCCCAAAAATCCGTGAAGCGCGTCTTTCATTCTATAAAGTACGACCTTGTTCCCTGCCGAGTGGAGCCTTCTTGCATATTCCTCTCCCTCATCGCGAAAAAGATCAAGCTCGCTTGTTATAACAAGCGTTTGCGGCTGATTTTTAAAGTCGTCCGCAAGTATCGGCGCAAAATACGGATTTTGCAAATCGTCATCCGAGCTTTGATACAATTTCATATATTCAGTCATGTGCTTAGCTGTTAAAATATAATCCGAGCCGTTTTTCCCGGCCGAAGCAAAGCGTGAACTTTCAGAATAATCATTGTTGACCGCGGAATATAGAAGAATCTGACGCTCTATTTTGAACTCGCCTCTGTCGCGCGCCATAAGAGAAACCGCAGCGGCAAGATTACCTCCCGCGCTGTCGCCTACAACGGTCACTTTTTTGCCGGAATTAAGAATTATTCCCCTTGCCGCGGCATAACAGTCCTCAAGTCCCTGCGGAAAAGTATGCTTCGGAGCCAGTTTATATTCAACGGAAACAACCTGCGCGCCGGTTGCGTTGGCAAGCTCTGAGCATGTGCGGTTATATGTGTCGATATTTTCGGTCACCCAGCCTCCGCCGTGAAAAAACAAAATCAAATCGCGCGGCTCAATGCTTCCCAAAATGTATTCAGAACTCGGCAGATAGACCCTCGCGCCCACCTGCCTTGAAGAGCTTATAATTTTACCGCTGAATTGCTTATATGGATTTAAAATAGGCTCTTTAAGCTATTTGACCGTACGCTCAACCTTATAGCTTCCTGCAATTTTGTCATCCGCGCGGGACAATGCCCTTAAAATCAAAAGCATTGCTTTACTAACCGCCATATAAATCCTCCGCTGGAATAAAGTTATAATTAGTATACCATATTTATCATTGCAAAAGCAATTTATAACCGCCTGTCCGAAATAATTTGTGTTATATTTCATTTATTCTTTATAAAACTGAAAAATTTTAGTCAAATCGTTTTCAAATGACCTCATTTTTTACCGCAATCAAATCAAGCGCTTGCCTGTAATCAGATTAATATGCTATCATGAATTAAATTAATCTGCAAAGAAGGTTTAAAATATGAAGCAGGTCAGCGCCGTACAGCTTTCTGAAACTCCGCGTGAATTTCCGTTGAGAGTTATAACCGACGAAACTGAAAACGGACTTATAAATCACTGGCACAAAGAGCATGAGTTTATATTTTTGGAATACGGCTCGATTCAGATGAACGCCAACGGCTACAGCTATGATTTGCACGAGGGCGATATGATATTCTTTGCCGGAGGGGACGTTCACGGCGCTTCTCCGTCGCCCAAAAACCTTCGGCTGGTCGTTCAGCTCGACGACGAGCTTTTGCAAAGCGCATATTTAAGCGAGCAGGAGCTAACGCAAATCCGCCCGAAATTAAGCGAGCTGTCCCGCTCAAGCCGCGGCTGGCCCGAAAGCGTAAAGCAGGACGTTAAATCCATTCTTTTTAAAACGTCGGCTGCATACAGGGAATACTGCGCCAATCCTTCGCCGATTGCCAAAATTAATCTTCAAACACTCGCGTTCGACCTTGTCACACTAATTATAAACAACGTTCCGGTAAACCGCGAAGAGGCGCAAAGAGCAAGCGGTATGGCTTCTAAGGGAGTTTTAAAGGAACTAAAATCGGTTTTGCACTACATAAACAATCATTATTTCGAAAATATAACGCTCGCCCGCGCGGCGTCGATTCTTAATTTTTCCCCCAACTATTTTGTGCGCTATTTTAAAAAATATATGGGCGTACCCTTTCACGCATATCTTAACCGATATCGCATAAGCATCGCTGTTTCCGAGCTTATAAAATCGGACAGAAGAATCAGCGAAATTGCCGAAAGCGTGGGGTTTAAGGATGTTAAAACCTTTAATCGTCTGTTCAAGCAAGCAACGGGTCAGTCCCCGCGCGAGTTCAGAAAATCCGCGTCTCCCGCTTTTGACTCACAAATTTAAAAAAGGTTTATTTTTGCGAAGTTTTGGATTATATATCACCTTGCTAAAAGCTGTGATTTTTATTACTATAAAATCACAGCTTTTAGCATATTTTACAAAAATATTTCACGAATCACCCTTAGATGTGGTTATTCATCAAGTATGTTTTAAGGAGGCAAACTATGTTCAAAAAAATTCTCGCAGCAGTTTTAACCTGCGCTATGGCGTTTACTGCCGTTCCGTCAAGCGCTTTTGCGCTATCGGCGCGTGCGGAAGGCGCAGCAGCCGAGGAATCGTCCGAAACAGCTTATCAGGCGGACGGATATTCGGTAATAGTAGGAAATGTGCGTATTCAAACGCTGTCCGGCACGCTTGCAAGGGTTGAAGTAAAAGGTCCCAAAGGCTTTGAGAACAGAACGACCTATCACATTGCAAGCCGCGAATTTGATTTCGCCACACCCACCGTAAACGTTGAGGACAATAATGTAATTATCTCGACCGATAAATACAACGTTATTGTTCCGAAAAACGCCGAAAGTCTTGACGGAATCAAGATTACAAGCTCCACCGGAAGAACTGTGTGGACATACACGAGCCTGCCCAGTGCAAGCCAGTATCTTCCCGACCCGGGCGACACCCCAAACGCATGGGCGATAGCGGACAATCCCAGAATTGTTCCCGCCGAATGGGGATACTCCCCTATGCCCGAAGGCACAACAGAAAACGCCGATATCAACGGCTGGGACGACGATAACCAAGCCCCCGATATGTATATCTTCCTGCCTCAGAAGGATTATAAAACTCTGCTTAAGGATTACATAACTCTGACAGGTTCTTCGGAAATGATTCCGCTGAAAGCGTTCGGACTTTGGCACAGTCGTTATTACGACTACAAACAGCAGGAAGCTTTAGACCTTATCGACGAATATCGCGAGAATGGCTATCCTCTTGACAACTTTGTCGTTGATACCAACTGGCGTGTGGGCGGCAGCAAGGGGTACGATATAAACACCGCTTCATGGCCGAATATGGAGCAGTTCCTTTCTGACGCTCACGATAAAAACGTCACCGTTACTTTTAACGACCATCCGGAACCTCAGGAAAATCAGCATGCGCTTTCGCAGGTTGATTTAAACTACCGTAACTTCAACTTTGTAAATCTGCTAAAAATAGGTCTGGACGCATGGTGGTTTGACCGCAACTGGGAATGCACTATAATTTCTCCGTTCAGCGGCATCAATAAAGAAAGCTTCGGATTATATCTTTATTACGACGTTACAAAAACCTATTACGAAAGCATTGCTCCCACCAGCGACACCGCTAGACGCGCGCTTATAATGGGCAATGTTGACGGCATAGACAACGGTTCCTTCAACCGTGCGCCTGACATGGCTTCACACCGCTATTCTATTCAATGGACGGGCGATATTCACGGCAACACCGGACTGATACAGGAAATTAAAAACATTGTTCGTTCGAGTGTTCTGACTGCAACTCCTTATATGAGCTCTGACATCAGCGGTCACTACGATGAAGTAAGCGACGGTCTTATGCAGCGCTGGTCGCAGTACGCCGCGCTTTCCCCCATCATCCGCTATCACTCAAATTGGGGAATCAACCATACGCCGCTTGCTTACGGTGCAGAGGCGCAAAACACGGCAAAAGCTTATATAAACATGCGCTATCGTCTGCTTCCTTTATACTATAGTCTTTCACATGAAAACTACGAAACCGGACTTCCGATGATTCGCAGATTAGACATCAACTATCCGCAATATGCCGAAGCTCAGGACGATACTGAATACACTCTGGGCGACAACATTCTTGTTGCACCGATTTGGGAGGAAGGCACTGCAAGCCGCGATATCTTCATCCCCGACGGCCGCTGGATAGACGTTTACACAGGAAAAACCTACGAAGGCCCTCAGACTGTCACTCTCAGCTATACAAATGATATTTCGCCTATCTTTGTCCGTTCGGGCTCTATCACACCGCTTGCCGAAAACGTTTCCTACATCGGTGAAAAAGACTGGTCGAACATTGCGCTCGACGTTTACCCGAGTACTAAGCTTAACGGCGAAAACACCCTGTACGAGGACGATCAGGAAACAGTAGCATACAAAACCGGCGCATACCGCACCACTTCGCTCAACACAAGCTATGACAGCACGACCGGCGAAACCGTTGTAAAAATAGGAGCGGCCGACGGCACATACGACGGCGCGGATTCCTTCACAGACCGCACATGGAAGCTGCGCGTTCATATGCTGAGCGATTGGGGCGATATTCAAAGCGCAACGCTTGACGGTGAAAACGTTTTGGGAAGCGTTAAAACCATCTCCAAGGATTCAAACGCTGTTCCGTTTGCAATCGAAGGCGGCGCGGCGGACGGCGACATTGCCGAGCTAACATTCACAAAGCCGCTCACCGAAGAAAGCGAAGTCAGAATTAAATTTGCTTCCCCCGTTGATGAAAAGCTTCCCGTATACAACGACGTATCCGTAAACGCAGACGTTACCGAAAAGCAGGTTTATAAATCGGTCGACCTCACTGAAACGGGTACATACGACTGGGTTCGCACAGACGCAGCCAACGGCGAAGTATCAAGCGTATCAAAGGCTGATTCTGCAAATATCATCGGCAATATCACCGCCGATTCACAGCCCGAATCCAAAGATATCGGAATCGACTTCAGCTATTCCGACGGCGAAAACGGCGCTTCCGACAGCTCCTCCACCGCGCTTTCAGTATCAAACGGAAGCATTGAGTTCGACACAAACGTCGATACACAGGATAAGCAAATAGGCGTTTATATCGCAGGAGAAAAAGCAGTAGGTACTCTGACAATTTCTGACGGAGCAAAGTATTCAAAAACCGTAACTATAAGCTCTGCGGCCGGAAAATCAGTCAAGGCAATATATGTTACCGCCTGCGCAGAACAGGAAACAACTCTTCACTTCAAACTCACAAAAACCTCAGGCACAGGAGGCATAGGATTATACGCAATCGCAGTATCCGACCCGAATCTTGAATTAAACCCAGTCGAATACACCGCAACTATAGATACCGCACCTGAAAGCATTGATCTTTCGGATGAAAACAATATCGACTGGGTTCACGTTGGACTAAACGCTGACAAAACCGCAATCAACCGCAAGTCCGGCACCATTCAGCTTCTGTCTGATCCGGAAGTAACCGGAGACACCGCTCAAGTGACGGATTATTCATCCGCAATTTCATTCAGCGACGGTTCGCCAACCACCTCTGCTAAAAACAGCCATAACGGCATAGCCGTTCAGGGCACTGTCAAAATCAGCGCTCCGTCGACGAATACATGGCGGGAATTAAAGCTGTATTTCGGAACATGGAAGGATACTAATTCCGTTTCTGTATACGATGAGACCGGAGCCGAAATAACAAATCTAAAATTTACCGCAGGCGACACCGCCGAAACCCGTTGCCTGACCGTTCGTTTTCGTTCAGACAAAGATTCAACAATATACGTTGAATACGGCCGCGAAAGCAGCTACGGAGTCGGAAATGTTTCCCTTGCCGCCTACTCGCTCTCTGAAATCGGCGCTACCTCTGAACAGATAACCGCTGAAATGAATGAAGCGCCCGATAGCGTTGACCTTTCCGACGGCACATACGACTGGAAGCATTTCGGATATACAACCGCTTCCACCGTCACCCGCAAATCAACTGTTTATAAAAACGTGATTGGAAACGCCGAGTCGATTGGCGACTCGTTGTTAAGAAGCAACGATTTCAAAACCAAATTCTCATGGTCGGACGGCACCTCTAAAAAAACCGTATCAAATACCCGAAGCTTTGCGTTTTCAACCAATGGTGAAAAAATCGAATTTACCGTAAAACGCGGCGAATGGGATATAGATGTTTATTCATCTGTTTGGCGCGCAAAGGGTCTGTTTGTTGTAACCGATGAAAACGGCGCAATGGTAGACTGCTTTAAGCTGGTAGGCAGCGATTCGGCATCCGCATACGGCAAATTAACTATCCACTGCGTTGCCGAAAAGCCAACAACAATTACCGTATATGTAACCTCGGCGTTTTTAGACGACGGAAACAGCGGCAACGTCAGCATTGCGGCGGCGGCAATGACGCAGACAAAAATTTTATCCGATTACTCCGCACTCGACGAAGCTGTACAAAGCGCACATAGTATTGATACATCAGCATATACTGACGCAAGCGTCAGCATCTTTAACTCTGCTCTTACAGCCGCCGGAGAAACGCTTGCAGACACAGCGCTTGAGCAGGAGGATATCGACGCGGCGCTTGCTAACCTTAAATCTGCTTCGGACGGTTTGGTTAAAATATCAACCGGGGATAACAACGGCGGAACAACCACAATCCCCTCAGTTACAAACGGAACGCAGTCCGTAAACGGAAAAACCGTGCTTTACCAAAACGGCAAGGCTGTAACGGGAACTAAGGTAGTCACCGTTTCGGGCAAGACCTACGCGGTAGTCGGCGGATATGTAAAGACCGGCAAAACGCAGGTTGTTAAGATAGGAAGCAAATACTACATCGTAAACGCTAGCGGAGTAGTACAGAAAGGCACAAAGAACAAGCTTATCAAGGTGGGAACAAAATCCTACGTTGTAAACAAAAACGGAGTGGTTCAGAGAAAAGCAAGCGGAAATAAGCTTGTCAAGGTCGGAACTAAGTCGTATATAGTTAATAAGCTTGGAGTTGTGCAGAAAGGTACAAAGAACAAGCTCGTCAGGATTGGCAAGAAAGCCTACGTTGTCAATAAGAAGGGCGTAGTACAGAAAAATAAGAAGAAAATCAAGGTCGGCAAAAAGACCTACAAGACAAACAAAAAAGGTGTAGCGACGCTGAAGAATTAACGCACAATTCCCGTGATATTTTGCACTGTCAAAGGTAAGAAAATCATTTATTCTTTACTCTTGCCTCCGGCAGAGCAATAGTCAAAATACAAAAAACCGACCCGTGTATTATACGCGGGTCGGTTTTTAAATGTTTACTACGCCATTTTATATATTACATGATTTTAGATTCAGATACTAATTCTATTTCAACGCTTCGTCCCCTATCGTTAAAATAGTTTTGAATTTGTTCGATAAGTTCATTTGCGTCGTTATACTGCTCTATACTCACATGTTCTTCGATATAACCATCGCCGCTGCATTCCATAACTTCATACCGCTCATCATAAGTAATGTCATAAAGATATTCTTCTCCGTCAAGAGATCATGTGAAATTCACTGTGGTTATCGTGCCGTGCGAATGTATAACAAGGAAACTGGTAATACCTGCAATGCACATTCCCGATATCATCACCACAACTGCGATTATACCTATTAGAAAGCATTTAAGCAATTTTTTGTTCCGTCTGCTCTTCTTCGCCAACTGCTCATTCAGAAGCGACAGCTGCGCCGCAACCTCGTTTATATCTTTTTCTTCCTAAATTCTTGCTCCGAGCAATTCACTGACAGCTGCCTCAAACAATTATCCTCGCAAGCATATACACATCCGGTACGTACAAGCCTTTCTCCCACTTTGATATCGTCTGCCGAACTACATGCAGCTGCTGTGCCAGCACCTCCTGCGAAATGCCTTTTTTATTCCGCAAAGCTTTTATGTTTTCGCCCAGCATGCGTATCACCTTCCTTTCACCGACATGATAATCCAAAACATCCGTTGCTGCAAGCAACGCAGAATAACAACGCCGGCTTATGCGTGCGGAGCAGACGTTTTAACATCTACCCCACTCCCAAATCGGTGTTATTTATAAGTATTTCAAATTTGGGGTTATTTTCATATTTCGGAACAACCTCTCTGCAAAACCAATCAACAAGCTGCTGATCGCGCTTCAGATCCTTTGAATTCTGAGCAAACACATTTATGCTGCAATAAGAAAAATATTTATCCGCAGTCTCAATATCATTTAAAATCATCCCGCGGCTCTGACCTTCAACACAAACGAGCAGACAACATCCGTCAAAATACTCGGCCATCTTAGCAGGAGTGACAGCTTCGGGGATTCCTTTTTGCCATTCGTTTCTGATGCGCGTATCAAACGTTTCTGCTCCGATTCTGAATTTAAGCTCAATGCCCCCGAACCTCTTGCGCATTTCAGGAAGTCTTTTATGATACAGCCAGTGAACTTCAAACCATATTGTATGTATATTCTTTTCAACTGCAATGCTGCGAATCAAATCAAGAGTTTTATCGTCAAGCTCAAACACCGAGCCGGAATTGATAACATCCAAAACCCCATATTCCCCTGTTACGTTCGCAAGGACAGATCTATTGAGCTCATACGGCTCGTTGCTGACGTCGAGATAATAATCGCAAAACCTGCATTTTTTCCAAACGCATCCTTTACCTTGCAAAAGAACAAATTCCCGCTTAAACGCAGCGTCAATTTTTGAGTATCTAATCAATTCTCCCTGCATACTGAGCCTCCTTGCGTTTTAAGAAGCTGATAACGCCATAAGCGATCGGCGTTGCGCCTATTGCCTCTATCACCAGCTTTGCAATATACTGGGCTATTATCATCGTAACAAGGTCCTTAGCGGGAACCGTGCCCGCAAATGCAAGTATCACAAACAAGACGGTGTCGAATACATATCCCACAGCCGAGCTACCTATTGTCCGCACCCACAAATGCTTCCCTTTGGTGACCTTTTTCAAAAGCTCCATAACCCATGCATTGGATATTTCACCGCCTAAAAACGCAACGAGCGACGAGGCGAGTATTCTTGGAACCACTATGAAAACCGAAGCGTATGCGTCCGCCATATCGGCGGTGTAATCGGGATACGGCAAAAATACGCCTATGGTTGTAGCTGCAACAAGCAGAATGTTGCAGACAAACGTGAGTAAAATCACCTTGCGCGCCGTCTTAAATCCCCAGATTTCCGTCAATACGTCACCCAGCATATATGCAAGCGGAAATGTTATGGTACCTGCGTCAAACCATGTCATACCAAAAATGCTTACCAGCTTTACAGCCATGATATTTGCAGTTAAATAACAGGTCACCATAAGCGCCGCCACTATTACCAGATAATTAAAGCCCGAGTGCTTATCCGTGCCTGTAGATTTAATGTCCATTTTCATCTTCCTTTACAAAAATCAAGAGATAACCGCTCAGCCGGTTATCTCTTGCTGAAACTCACGTATCATCCGTACTCTTAACATATTACTACTTTGCCAATAATTTTTCAACTGCCGCAAGCTTTACCGCCATGCAGAAAACATCCATAGCCTGTTCAAGCTCGCTCACGGGCGGAAGCGTGGGAGCAATTCTTATGTTGCTGTCGTTTTTATCGTCGCCGTAAGGATATGTGGCTCCTGCGGACGTAAATATAACTCCGAGCTCCTTGCAGATTTCAACCGTGCGCTTAGCACAGCCGTTCATAACGTCCACCGAAATAAAATATCCGCCGTTCGGCTTTGTATATTTAACAAGCCCAAACGGTTGCAGCTTTGTTTCAAGCTGTTTTAAAACTGCGTCAAACTTAGGTCGTACAAGCTCGGCGTGCTTATTCATATGCTCGCGTATGCCGTCGACTGTTTTAAAAAATCTCACATGACGAAGCTGATTTAATTTATCAAAGCCTATAGTTTGAATGCTCATCAGCTTTATAATATGCTCAATATTATTTCTGCTCGCGGCCATTGCCGCAACTCCGGCACCGGAAAAAGTGATTTTCGATGTGGACACAAACTCATAAACCATATCGGGATTTCCCGCCGCGGCACATTCGTCGATAATATTTAATATTTTCGCCTGATCTTCGTAGATGTGATGAACACAATATGCGTTGTCCCAGAAAATTCTGAAGTCCTCCGCTTTGGGCTTGAGCGCGGCAAAACGCTTTACGGTTTCATCCGAATAGCTGATTCCCTGCGGATTTGAATAAAGCGGCACGCACCATATTCCCCTTACCGCTTCATCGGTAGAAACAAGACTTTCAACCGCGTCCATATCGGGACCGGATTCCGTCATTTCAATAGGAATCATCTCGATTCCGAAAAGCTCGCATATGGCAAAGTGCCTGTCATATCCGGGCGCGGGGCACAGAAATTTTACCTTTTCGAGCTTGTTCCACGGACATTTCGAGCCATATACTCCAAACTGCATTGCTCTTTGAATAGTATCGTACATCATATTGAGACTGGAATTTCCGCCGACTATTACATTTTCCGCTTTGACCTCCATAAGCTCGGCAAACAATTCTTTAGCTTCGGGAATACCGTCGACAAATCCATAGTTTCTGTAATCAACGCTGTCCTCGCCGGAAACCTCGCTGTCGCCGTCCAGCACATTCATCATTTCCATGGAAATATCAAGCTGATCCTTGCTCGGCTTGCCGCGGGACATATCAAGGTGCATATTTTTTTCTTTGAAGCTGTTATACTGCCCGTCAAGCTCGGTTTTAAGAGCTTTAAGCTGTTCGTCGCTTAGCAAATCAAAATTCATCACAGAACAAATCCTTTCCAATTGAGCGAAATTTAACATAAAATAAATATTATCTTCTCCAAAAATTCATCATATACAATTACATATGAATATATTTTACTATATGCCGCTGATTTTTGCAAGTCAAATGCATAAATCCTGCAAAAATCAGCAGACAAATATTAGCAATAGCAGCGGTATTTTTTGTGTATTTTGCCGCTTAGCGCAAATTAGTTAATCCCGCCTAATGAGTTCGCAGCAGGCGGGATTTATCATATTAAATACTACTTTTGTTAATCTAAAACACCTCGGCACAATTTTTCAAGTGTCCGTAAAGCTCAAACAAATCCGAACTGTCTTTTTCATACGCGGCGACTGCAAAAACGTATTTGTGTTTTTCCCCGCCTTTTACCCGATATTTTTCAAGCGTCGCAGGACCGCAGCTGGCTCCCCCGACTCCACTTGACATATAATCCGCATTCAAAACAGTATGGTCTGTTTTTTTTAGCTGATATGTATATTTTCCCTGTGAAAGCTCTTTCGCAGTGTAATGAAGCGCTCCTGCTTCAATGCTGTTCTTTCCCGCCGCCATGATTCCGATATTTTTACTATTGCTTTCAAGCGCGATAAATCTGACATTTGTGTGATTTCCGCAATCCTGATTTGTCACAAACGGGAAGAAAGAACCAAATACAGTATCTGTATACAGACCTATCTGTGAGCCCTTTTCACGGTCGCAGTAGGTCTGCTGCGGACCCGATCCGAAAAAGCTGATGTTTTCATAATCTCCCGGCAAAATAATTTGCGTGCCGAATTTCAGAAGGTCGCCGCAGGAGGCGGAAGCGTCAAGCTCCGAGCATATGACGATTTCGCCCGTGCCGAAAACGGCATATTCAAGCTTTTGCACCGAATCGACTTCACATAGCTTGTACACGGTTTTAATTAGCACCGCTCCGTTTTCCGCCGCGCTGACGTCAAAGCTGACAAGCTTCATGTTCTCATCTGCGGTGAGCCAGCGGTCATCCGCAAAATTGTCGTTGTCAGTTTTAGCGCGGGCATAATTCGGAGTAAGTCCTCCGCTGATGACTGCTTTGCCTCCGAACGAATAGCTTTTTATAAATCCCGAACGCTTGTTAAAGTTCAGCGAAAATTCATCGGAGGACAGCATAAGCTCATCCTTAGATTCGACAATTTCAATTTTACCGCTTTTAACAGCTTTATTATCGGCGTTTTCAACTGCGTGCACGGCAAACTGCCTGTGCGCGACAGCATGCCCTTTGGGGGCGTGCCATTCATCCTGTTTCAGCACCGCGCGCAGATTCAAATAATACTCCGCGCCGTCTTTTAATATTTTCGGTAATTCAAACGGAATATTCACCGTGCGCGCCTGCCCCGCAGGAACATCGACGTTTTCAATAACTCCGTTTTGAATTACCGTTCCGTTTTCGGCAAGCTCCCAGACATATTTATAAACATCGGCATTTAAAAATGCATGCTTATTGCTGATCTGCACTGTTTGCTCTTTTAATTGTGATTCGTCCGCAATAAAGCGAATAGGCTGATATACGTATTTTACCTCCCACATTTCCGGCTGTACTGTACGGTCGGCGGATACCAGTCCGTTTGCGCAAAACGCGCCGCTGTTAATAACATCGCCCCAGCATCCGCCGATAGCAAGATAGCTGCCCGCCATATCCGCTCTTCCGATTTCTGCATAATAATCATATACTTCGCCGTTTTTCTGTTCGGGTATCGGCGTTGCAAGCGACTGATCGACAAAATCCCAGATAAAGCCGCCGAGCGTATTATCATAGCTTTCAACTGCATCCCAATACTCGGACAAATTGCCCACAGAATTTCCCATAGCGTGCGCGTATTCGCACATGACGTACGGCATATTGTCCTTTCTGTCGGCGCGGTCACAAAAATCATCGATACTCGGATACATGTTGCTCGCCACATCTACCCCGCCGCGATCGTACAATCCTTCATAATGCACCGGGCGCGTTTGGTCTATAACGCGGACGATATCCTGAATCGAACGCTGAAACATCTTTTCATCAGGAGTGTCTCCGCACTCATTTCCGAGCGACCACATAACAACGCTGGTGCGGTTTTTCTGCGCATGCATATTGGCGAGAAGTCTGTCGCGGTAAACCGCAGTCAGGCTCTTAGCCATAATATCGCTGTCAAGACTGTGCGTTTCAAAGTTTGTCTCCGCTATGATCAGCATACCGTATTTATCTGCAAGATGGTAAAGATACCTATCGTTCGGGTAGTGCGAGGTGCGGATAGCATTGATATTAAACTGCTTCATCAGCATAATGTCTTTTTCATACAGCTTTTTATCCACATACTTCCCGGTGAGATAATTGTTATCATGGCGGTTCACGCCATAAAATCTAAGCGGCTTACCGTTGAGCATTATGCGCCGATACGATTCTGTAACACGATTGAAATCACCATCCACCTCGGTTTTTGTGAAATCGATTTTCCTGAATCCGAGCAGCTGGCTTATGCTTTCAAAATGCCTTTTGCCGGGAATATGATACAAAGAAATAACCAAAGTGTAAAGGTTTGGTATTTCATTAGACCACAGCTTGGGTGATTTAACGCACCGAGTAACAGTTATCTCATTCTCTTCTCCGGTCTTTATTAGTCCGACCTGTGAGCGCAGAGGCTCGCCTGCAAACAAATCCTTTCCGTTTTCATCAAAAAGCTTAACATCCACTGCATAGCCATCCGCGTCTGATCCGCTCATATTTGAAATATTCAGCCGCAGCTTTAAAAAGGCGTTTATAAAACCGCTGTCCAAATCGGTTTCAACTTTATAGTCGCGGATATGTACGGCAGGCACGGCATAAATAAAAACATCCCTGAAAATGCCTGCAAGCCGCAGAAAATCCTGATTTTCTCCCCAGCTTCCGCTGCACCAGCGGTGAACTCTCACCGCCAAAAGATTCCCTTTTCCGTCAGGATTTAAAAACGGAGTTATATCAAACTCGTGCGAATCATATGAATCCTCTGAATAACCCACTTCATGTCCGTTTATATATAAATACATCGCAGATTCTACCCCGCAGAAGACTATATACACCTTTTTGCCGTTTTCAAGCCAGTCTGAATCAACGTCGAAATGTCGGCGGTAAAAGCCCACGGGATTTGTCACCTTGGGTGCAACAGGCACAAGACTGTTCTTGTCCCCGCCCTCGTTTCCGTATGCGCCTATCCACGGATATTCGATATTTGAATAAATCGGAAAATCAAAGCCCTGCGTCTGCCAGCTCGCCGGAAGTGTTACATCCTTCCAGCCGCAGGCGTAATCTGCTTCGGAGTATGTACACACCCTGCCTTTTCCGGTATACGGTTTTCGGTCACCCTCGTAATCGGTTTTGTAAAATTCACGCGCAACGCCGTCAGACTCGGCGTCTGCGGCTGATTTATACACCGTCAGCTTCCACGGTTGATTTTCGCCCGTCAGAAGTTTATAATACCGCAAGTATTCGGGTTTGCACTCCCGCGCGCCGTAAAAAGCCTTTTCAACGCTCTCATACGGCAGCGTATCCGCTGAATGGCACTGTGTATTGACCGAACAGACGTCTGCATTTTTTACGCCGTTAACAACGTCGCCTGTCCATTCATTGTATGTGAAACAGCACTCATCCTGCTCAAGCGCCCTCGTGCATACAGACTCAGGCCATGCGGCGTCTTCGCTCCATGGATCGGCAGAAGTTTTAAGTTTTAATATTCCGTGATCGATTTTATCCTCTGTCATACTGACCGTACTACCTTTCTTTATAGCTTATTTTAAGAACATTATAATAAATAAGGCTGTTGCAATCAATGGCAGTTTGTTCTTTTATTTTTGTATTATTGTTTTGTTGCAATATCGGAAATATTTGTTATAATGTTGTATATAAGGAGCGTTGATGAATATGTGCAGATTTATATACATTGTCAACAAAAACCTAAAAGACGTCAACCCCGTTGAATGCGGTGAGGAGGATTGCTCCTGTGATTTCAAGCGTGGACCGACAATAAAAGGACATTATCTCCTGCACTATGTTTTTTCGGGAAGCGGTACATATACGGTAAACGGAGAAGAATACACCGTTTCAAAAGGGCAAATATTTGTTATTCGCCCTTTTGAAACGGTTGAATACTCCGCAAATCCCGACGATCCGTGGCACTATGCCTGGGTGGGCTTCGAGCTTAATATTAAATGCCGCACGCTGGAAGAAAACTATGTTATAACTCTTCCGCATGCGGATCCGATATTTAAATCGCTTAAAGACTCTCATCTTATCGAAAACGAACGCGAATATTACATCTGCGGAAAAATATTCGAGCTTATCAGCCTGTTCTCCGGAAACGCCACCGCGGACAGCCGCACACAGGAGTACGTCCTGCGCGCGAAGAATTACATTGACGTCAATTTTGCAAATTCGGTCACTGTGGAAAAATTAGCGGAAGATCTAAATCTTAACCGAAGCTATTTAAGTACGATTTTTAAAAAATATTTTGGAATATCACCCGCCAGATATTTAGTCGATGTGCGCCTTAAGCATGCCGCACAGCTCCTTACCGAATACGGATATAACGTTTCAGAAGCTGCGGCAGGTTCCGGTTATACTGATATTTACAATTTTTCCAAAATGTTCAAGAAACAATACGGTTTATCCCCCGCGGCGTATGTAAAGCAGTCCCGTGTAAAATAATAAAGCATTAAAACAGCGTATGGAAGCAATTCCATACGCTGTTTTTAACTGTGCTATTTAATTGGACGAGATTGAATTACTGCTTACCGCGCCACTTTCGGACGAATTGCCCGTGCCTGAGCTTCCGACATATTTTTCATAATACGCCGAAGCGTCTTCTCCGATGTGGAACCGGCTGTCATTATCGAAATAAATGCTCGCTATCAATGTACCGTCATCAGAATACAAATCATAATGTCCGCCATCTGATTCATCGGAATATTCTACATTTCCGCTTGCTTGAACCGCACCATCCTCGTCATAGGAAGCAAAATTCCCGATACCGTTCATGACAATGTTTGCATCGCCTTCGCCACTCGCGAGCATCCACGATCCCATAGTAACGGAAAAATCCGCCTCGGTCTGACTGATATCAGACTCCGCCGAATCAGACGCCGACTCCGCTGACACTGCTGATACTGTTTCCTGCGATGAGCTTTCAGCTGATGACAAGGTATCTTTATCACCGCTGCATCCGGAAAATACCGCAGCCGCAGCCAGCGCAATAACTAAAACAACCGACCTAGCAATAAATTTTGAGCTTTTCATTTAATTTGCTCCTCTCTGAATATCGATTAAGTTATAAAAACGATTTTGCTATGCTTTATTTTAACACAATTATACCAATATGCCAATAGACTTAAAAAGCACTTGCATACGCAAATGCTTTTTTAATACTATACTTATCTCATCAGCAAACGCCAAGAGTCTATCAAAAAACTGTTAGTCAAGAGGTAAGTAAAAACCCCCAAAGACTCACGCCCTTGAGGGTCTGGCTGGGCTGGCTGGATTTGAACCAGCGAAATGACGGAGTCAAAGTCCGTTGCCTTACCCCTTGGCTACAGCCCAATATGGGGTGGATAATGAGAGTCGAACTCACGACCTCCAGAGCC
>CAZHWR010000006.1:43241-55860 GCA_964536085.1 uncultured Oscillospiraceae bacterium | reverse complement strand
CTAGTTTACCACACCTCTTCCCCTTTTGTCAATACTTTTTTTCGTGGTTTTTTGATTTTAACATTCTGCCCATTATACTCATGGATTTATCAAATAATAATGGGCAGAATGTATATAGCATTAATCCTTCCTTTTGCTCATCCAACACCTGTTGAATTTGCAAATCCTATATGTCAAAAAACCGCTGAGCAGCAATATGCCGACTGCTATGATGATATCATATAGCATTTCCAATATTCACCCTTATTATCCTATTCATGGAAAAATATTTTGCCAAAAGGAAAAAGATTCTCCGCTTTTAAAAATCCCGGCGCCGCAAACTACGGCACAAAATCCGAACGCTGTTTCCACCGGGTCGACAGTCGGTCTGCTGAAAGGATGTGTAAAATGAAAAGCAAAAAACGCGAGTATTCCGGCGTTATGCTGCCGGTTCTGAGAACGAGCTTTATAATACTTCTGAACGTATTTTGTATATTCACCGCCGTTGTTTCAAAAAAATAGCCGAATCAAGCATAAGGCAAAACAAAAAGGGACTGACAAATCAGTCCCTTTAAAGCTATGTTGAAATAAATTACTTAACTTCAACCTGTGCGCCTGCGTCTGTGAGCTTAGCGGCAACTTCGTCAGCCTCAGCCTTGGAAACGCCTTCTTTAACAGCCTTAGGAGCATTGTCAACGATATCCTTAGCCTCTTTGAGTCCAAGACCTGTGATCTCTTTAACTGCTTTGATAACGTTCATCTTAGCATCGCCGGCAGCGGTAAGAACAACGTCAAACTCGGTTTTCTCAGCAGCAGCGGCAGCGCCGTCACCGGCAGCGGGAGCAGCGGCAACAGCAACAGGAGCAGCAGCGGAAACGCCGAACTCTTCTTCCAACGCTTTTACTAAGTCAGCAAGCTCTAAAACTGTAAGAGCTTTTACCTCTTCGATTAAATTCAATACTTTTTCAGAAGCCATGATAAATTTCCTCCATTTTTAAATAATTAATTTTGTAAGCTTCGCGTCGTTACGACGCAGATAAGAATGATTGTTTGCTTAAAATAACATTTAAGCGGATTTCTTTGCGATTTGATCGAGCGCAATAACAAGACCGCGCAGATTCGCAGACAGAACGTTTGCGAAACCGGAAATCGGAGCGTTGAGCCCGCCGAGCACTTTGGCAACCAAAACTTCTTTTGAAGGAAGCTTTGCAAGCTCTGAAATTTCAGCCGCGCTCAGTACCTTTCCGTCAACAAATCCGGATTTTACAGTAAAATCACCGTCAGATTCGTCGGCAAACTTTGAAAGGATTTTAGCTGCGGCAAGCGGATCTTCGCTTAAACCGATAGCAGTTGTTCCCTCTAAAACATACTTGATGCCTTCAAGACCTGCTTTATCAGCGGCAAAACGAAGCATTGTGTTTTTAACCACGAAGTAATCAACTCCGGCTTCTCTCAGCTCTTTTCTGAGCTTAGTGTCATCAGCGACGTTGATGCCTTTGTAGTCAACTATAACGCCGGCGACGGCGCCTTTGAGCTTTTCGGTCAATTCCTCGACCAATTGCTGTTTTTGCTGAAGTACTTTCTCACTTGGCAAATTTTTCACCTCCGGTCAATTAATTTGCTGTGATTGCATTATGATAAAAGCCCTTTCCCGCGCATAACGAGAAAGGGCAATAAGACAAATTAAACAAGTTAAAATGTGAAATCACTTCTCTCGGCAGGCAGGATAAACCTTTATGCAGCAATTTAGCTTGCACCTGCTGTCTTAAAGAACAGCATATCAAGTATAGTATACTCCTGACAGTTTGTCAAGAATAAATTTACACACCGTATTTAGCAGTGTTGATTTTAACTCCGGGGCCCATTGTGGAAGCGACGGCGCAGGACTTGATGTACTGACCCTTTGTCGCAGCGGGTCTGGCCTTAACGATAGCGTCCATGAGGGTGTTGAAGTTTTCCTCAAGCTTTTCTGTACCGAACGACTTTTTACCGATCGGGCAGTGAATGATATTTGTTTTATCAAGACGATACTCGATTTTACCCGCTTTAGCTTCTGTAACAGCTTTAGCAACGTCGGGCGTTACGGTACCGGCTTTGGGGTTAGGCATAAGTCCGCGCGGACCGAGCACCTTACCGAGGCGACCGACAACTCCCATCATGTCGGGCGTTGCAATAACGATATCAAAATCCATAAATCCGCCCTGAATCTTAGCGAGCATATCCTCCGCTCCCACAAATTCAGCGCCGGCTTCCTCTGCGGCTTTAGCGTTGTCGCCTTTAGCAAAAACCATAACGCGGACATTTTTACCTGTTCCGTTAGGGAGAACGACCGCTCCGCGCACCTGCTGGTCTGCGTGACGCGAATCAACGCCGAGCTTAACATGAAGCTCTACTGTTTCGTCAAATTTTGCTTTTGCTGTTTTAATGACCAAATCAAGAGCTTCGGAAGCGTCGTATAATTTTGAACTGTCCAGAAGCTTTTGACTGTCAACATAATTTTTACCGTGTTTCATGAATTATCCTCCTATAAGTGGTTAATAACGGATTAATTTTCCTCCCACCAGCGGGCGCTTTATCAGTCGACCACTTCAATGCCCATCGAGCGCGCGGTTCCGGCTATCATGCTCATTGCGGACTCAATATTCGCCGCGTTGAGGTCGGGCATTTTCTGTTCAGCGATTTTCTGAACCTGCTCTTTTGTTATTTTAGCGACCTTGTTTGTGTTAGGCTCGCCCGAAGCTTTATCGATTCCGCATGCCTTTTTGATTAGAACCGCAGCAGGCGGAGTTTTGGTTATAAACGAAAATGAACGATCCGCATATACTGTTATTACAACCGGAATAAGTAAACCTGCGTCGTTTTTGGTGCGTTCGTTAAATTCCTTTGTGAACGCCATGATATTTACGCCGTGCTGACCCAATGCAGGACCTACAGGCGGTGCGGGCGTAGCTTTTCCCGCGGGGATTTGAAGCTTAATAAAGCCAACTACTTTCTGAGCCATGTTTGCACCTCCAAAAATTGTGGTAAATGTCGGAACGGGCTGTGCGTTCCTCCCACCTCTGCGCGCAAAAGCGCAGAATCAAAGGCGTTGCGCCTTTGTACCTGACTGATGTTAATTTTTAATCAAAGCTTTGAAACCTGATCGAGTTCAAACTCGACCGTTGTTTTACGACCGAACATTGAAACAACGACGTTTACCTTGTTGTTCGCAGTGTCAATCGATTCGACAACTCCGTTAAAGCCTTCCATAGCGCCGCCGATGATTTTAACGTCATCGCCGACCGCATAATTCACCTCGATCTGCTTTGTATCAACGCCCAGATCGAGCACCTCTTTTTTGGAAAGAGGAACCGGCTTTGACCCCGGACCTACAAACCCCGTAACGCCGCGGATATTTCTTACAACATACCACGAATCGTCGGTCAGAATCATTTTTACGAGAACATATCCGGGGAAAATTTTGCGCTCAACCTCGCGCTTTTTGTCGTCCTTGATCTCGGTGACTGTTTCGGTAGGAACCTTGACCTCTGCTATAAGCTCCTGAAGTCCTCTGCTGTCCACAGCCTTTTCGATATTGGACGCAACCTTGTTTTCATAACCTGAATAGGTATGGATTACATACCATTTTGCAGCTTCAGACATTTAATCATCCCTCCGGCAGTATTTTCACGGCGGTATTGCCGCCGCAATACATTTACATGAATGTAACCTGATGTTCGACCAAAAGCTGAACCAGCGTGGAAAAGATAAAATCAAGACAGCAAACAAAAATCGCAGCCAATCCGCAGGTTACAAGAACAACTATGGTGTTGTTTTTAACCTGTTCCTTGGTGGGCCATACAACTTTTTTCACTTCACCTACAAGGTCTTTAAAATAACGGGCGATTCTTTTAAATACGCCGGGCTTCGAGGCTTTTGCCGGCTTTGAGGCTTTCGCTTTCTTTTTAGCTTCGGTCTTTTTGATTTTTTCGGCTTTTTTAGCTTCAGCGTTTTTTGCTTCTTCTAAAGCGCCGGCATTATCTTTTTGATTTGCCATAGTTAAACCACCTTTCGTTATTTTGTTTCCTTGTGCAAAGTGTGTTTGCGGCAGAAGCGGCAGTACTTGTTCATTTCAAGCCTGTCAGGGTCGTTTTTCTTGTTCTTCATCGTGTCATAATTACGCTGTTTACACTCTGTGCAAGCTAATGTAACCTTCACTCTCATTTCGGCACCTCCTGAATTGTATGAAACATACTTTTGCCTCCCTCTGCAAGGCGCTCCCGTGAATCGGGCGCAAAAAAATAAACCTTTTTCAGAGGTACTAATAATATTATCAAACTATCCCCGCTAAGTCAAGCCCTTTGGCAAAATTATTTGCATTTTTTATTTTACTTAAGGCAAAAGCATCCGAGCATTGAAAATTATACTATATATAAATAGCTGATTTTTTTGCCTTTTTTAAAATTGCAGCGATTAAATCGTTGATATGATAAAAATAATGTGATATTATTAAATAGACTTAACCTAAATAGGGATAAAGCGCCTGAAAACGGCTCTTTTTCCGCCTAAAAGCGGCTAAAATCCTTGAAATGCGCCGGCATATCTGCGGCTTTCAGCCGCTTTTATACAAAAAATTTCTCGCTTTCAGGTGCGAAGCAGTTTTGCACAGCATAAATTTTTCTTAGACAAAGTTAAAAATCGCAGGAATACTGCCGTATTTTAAGATTTTTGACAAAGTATAAAAAGAATTTTGTTCGGCAAAACCGCTTTATCTCTATTTGGGTTAAGTCTGCATACGTAAATATAAAGGAGTATGTTCTATGTCTAAACTCAGAGTTGCGATACTGTTCGGCGGAGTTTCCTCCGAACACGATATTTCGCTTAAATCTGCGGCGTTTGTTATAAGAAATCTTCCGAGCAGCAGATTTGAAACCATTTGTATCGGTATCACCAAATCCGGACGATGGCTCTATTATCCGGGCGACGTCGAAAGCATCGAAAGCGGAACATGGAAAGACCATCCGGACTGCGCCGCCGCCGTAATAAGTCCCGACCGCTCCCACCGCGGTATTTTAAAAATAATGGACGACGGAAGCTATTCCCTGCTTAAAATCGACTGCGTTTTTCCCGTGCTTCACGGTAAAAACGGCGAAGACGGCACCGTTCAGGGGCTTTTGTCGCTGGCGGGAATACCGTACGTCGGATGCGACACGCTTTCCTCCGCCGCATGCATGGATAAAGCAGTGACCCATACTATACTTGACGCCGCCGGAATCAAGACCGCAAGCTACTGTACCGTTGCCAGAACGGATATTCCGCGCCTTGATTCATACGCCGAAGGAATCGCTGAAACGCTGGGCTTTCCGATTTTTGTCAAGCCTGCAAACGCGGGCTCGTCTGTCGGCGTGAACAAAGCGGACGACCTCGACGGACTAAAAAAGGCAATAAAAATCGCGTTTACTCACGACTCAAAAGCGGTGTGCGAAACAGCCATCGTCGGCGCGGAGGTCGAATGTGCCGTTTTGGGCAACGACGACCCAAAAGCCAGTATCGTAGGCGAAATAGCTTCGGCGAACGAGTTTTACGATTTTGAATCAAAATACGTCTCTGCGGAGTCAAAGCTTTACATCCCCGCCCGCCTTGCGGACGAAACCTCCGAGAGAATACGGAGCATCGCCGTCGCCGCATACAAGGCTCTTGGCTGCTCAGGTCTTGCAAGAGTGGATTTCTTTGCTGAAGAAAACGGCGGGATAATCCTCAATGAAATAAACACCCTGCCGGGATTCACCGCTATAAGCATGTATCCAAAGCTTTGGGAAAAATGCGGTAAAGATTCAAAAGAGCTGCTGGGCGAGCTTGTTGAACTCGCACTTGAGCGCGCCGATTACTGATAGAACGGGAGAAACTGAATATGGACAATCGCGCAATAGGCGTATTCGATTCGGGCTTGGGCGGGCTGAGCGCCGTTAAAGAACTGTCCCGCGCTCTGCCGAACGAAAGCATAGTGTATTTCGGAGACACGGGCAGGGTGCCGTACGGCACCCGCGGCCGGGACACCATTATAAAATACGCGAAGCAGGACATAAACTTTTTGCTTTCGCACGATGTTAAAATGATAATTGCGGCGTGCGGCACAGTGAGCTCGGTGCTTCCGCCTTCCGTGTCCGATACATTCGAGTTCCCGTACAGCGGAGTTATCGCACCTGCGTGCTCCGCGGCGGCAAAAGCCACAAAAAACAAAAAAATCGGTATTTTGGGAACAAGTGCCACGATTGACAGCGGCAAGCCAAGAGAAGAAATACTAAAGCGCTTGCCCGACGCCGAGGTCACCGCAGTGCCCTGTCCGCTGTTTGTTCCGCTCGTCGAAAGCGGCTTTATCCAGCCTGACAACAAAGTCACCCGCCTTGTCGCCGAGCAGTATTTAGAGCCGTTGATAAAACAGGGCGCCGACACCATTATACTGGGCTGTACGCACTATCCTATCATAAAAGCGATAATAGGCGATATCGTCGGGGAGGACGTGCTTTTGATAGACACCGGCCGCGAAGCCGCGCGCTACGCCGCATGGCTGCTTAAAGAACGCGATATGCTTTCAAGCAGCGAAACCCGCTCGGTGAATTACTATGTCAGCGATTCCACTGAGAATTTCGAACGGCTCGCGTCGATTTTTCTGCACACCGATATAGACGCTGAAAGGGTGCAAAAAATCGACATTGAAGCGTTTTAACCCCGCGCATAACGCATATCAGGAATGAAAGAAATGATATAAAATGAAAAATAATGTGCTTATAAATATAAAAGGTATACAAACCGTGGACGATCAAAAAGACACCACGGAGTTATTTACCACAGGTAATATTTACTTCAAAAACAACAAAACGTATATTACATATTTGGAGTCCGCGGTCACCGGGTACGAAAACTGCCGCACTACGCTGAAAATCGACGGCAACCGCAGAATGACGCTTATGCGTTCGGGCAAAAATCCCTCCCACCTCATTATGGAGTTAGGTCGGAAAAGCACCGGGATTTACGGCACCCCTTACGGGCAACTGGAAGTCGGCATAAGCGCGAGCAGCATAGAGCACGACCTCGGCGAATCCGGCGGACGGTTTTACTGCAAATACAATCTTGACATCAATTCGAGCTTAGTCAGCACTCACGAAATTTATATCGACGTTAAACAGAGCGAGGCAAAGGCATAGCCGCCGCTGTACTTCAGGCGTATTTAAGAAAGGAAGTTCAACATATGACCAATTTGATACAAAAGGCTAAGGACGAGCTTCACGAGCTTATTCTTTCCGCGGTAGGACGCGCCGCTGCAAACGGCGCTCTTCCGTCAGAGCCGATGAATTCATTCAACATAGAAGTCCCCGCCGACGTTTCTCACGGCGACCTGGCGACAAACGCCGCCATGGTAAATGCAAAAGCGTTCAAAATGCCGCCGCGCGCTATCGCCGAAGCTGTCTGTGCGGAAATCGTGCTCGACGGGACGATGTTCGAACGTTTTGAGATAGCAGGTCCGGGATTTATAAACTTTTTCTTTTCTCACAAATATTTTGAAAACGCAGTTATCGCTGTAAACCGAGAAAAAGACGATTACGGCAAAACCGATTACGGCAAAGGCAAAAGCGTTTTAGTCGAATTTGTTTCCGCAAATCCCACCGGTCCCATGCACATCGGCAACGCACGCGGCGGCGCAATAGGCGACAGTCTGGCTTCGATACTCGACTGGGCGGGATACCGTGTGGAACGGGAATTTTACGTAAACGACGCGGGAAATCAGATACAAAAATTTGCCCTTTCTCTTGAAATCCGATATTTGCAGCACTTCGGCAAGGACGCGGAGCTTCCCGAAGATTCTTATCACGGTGCGGATATCGTCAGGCACGCCGAAAACTTTGCGGAAATCTACGGTGACAAATACGTCGATAGTACGTCCGAGGAGCGCCGCGCGGCGCTCGTGGAATTTGCGCTTCCGAAAAACATCGCGGGGCTTAAAACCGACCTTGAAAAATACCGCATAAATTACGACACATGGTTTTTGGAATCCTCCCTGCACAAAAGCGGAGCGGTCGACAAAGTCATCAAGCTGTTTAAAGAAAACGGCGCGACATATGAAAAGGACGGCGCGCTCTGGTTTAAGGCGACCGATTTCGGAGCAGAGCAGGATTTCGTGCTTCTTCGCTCAAACGGAATTCCGACCTACATCGTACCCGATATCGCTTATCACTACAACAAGCTTGCCGAACGCAATTTTGACAAGGCTATAGACGTTCTCGGCGCGGATCATCACGGATATGTACCCCGTCTTAAATCCGCCCTAAAGGCTCTCGGCATAGACCCAAACAGGCTCGACGCGCTGCTTATGCAGATGGTGCGCCTTGTGCGCGACGGCGAGGTCATAAAAGCGAGCAAGCGAAGCGGCAAAGCGATAACGCTTGTGACACTGCTTGACGAGGTTCCGATCGACGCGGCGCGCTTTTTCTTCAACACGCGGGAAGCAAACTCTCACTTTGATTTTGACCTTGACCTTGCAGTGGAAAAATCCAGCGAAAACCCTGTTTACTATGTACAATACGCGCACGCGCGCATATGCAGCATATTGAAGTCGCTTGCCGACGATGGAATAACTCCTGAAAATTCTTCCGAACTGACTCTCCCCCGCTTGACCGCCGGCGAAGAGATCGAACTCATCCGCCATCTCGCGTCGTTTCCGAATGTCATCGAGGAAGCTGCAAAGTCGTACGACGCCGCGAGGATAACGCGGTATTCCATCGAGCTTGCGACCAAATTTCACAAATTTTACAACGCCTGCCGCGTCCGCTGTGATGAAAGCGAGCTCATGCAGGCAAGGCTGTTGCTTTGCAGCGCTGTAAAAACCGTTTTAAAAAACGCTCTGTCGATACTTAAAATCACCGCTCCCGAATCGATGTAGTCTTGAATAAACAAGAAAAGAACGATGAAAACAATATTTTCATCGTTCTTTATTTCTAAAAACAGTTGGACCTTCCATACGGAAAGCCCAACTGTTTTTCGTTCAACAAATGCCGGTATTGATATAATACGGCGTGTGCAATATAAAGTTTCTCGGTAACTCCGCATGACTGACAAAAAGACTCATGCGCCTGCCGGATGCTTTGCAGTACTTCAGGCAGCAAAGGCTTGTTCGCTGTAATCGGCGCAAAATTATTTTTTCCTTTTCGGGTTTTCGGGAAACCATCCCCTTTTGACCCTTTGCTCCTGCTCAAACAGTTCTTTAATGCTCCAAAGGCAGGAGCATCCTACCGCGCCTAAAATTGACTGCAAAATCACATTCTGCAAAAACACCGAAACCGCAAGCAGTATTATACCCGCCGCCATAAACGCCGGCCATATTCTTTTTGAAAAATGGTACTCCGCCTTTACCACGACCGGATGAAAAACTCCAATCGACAAAAAGCAAAGCGCCGCGATTATTATTCCCGTAAAATTCATTCAAATATTCCTTTCTTTGCTATAAAATGCGACATATTTTAAATGCCGGAATTTATAAAAACCACAAACGGTTTTTGAGTTAAAGCAATATCCCGCTAGGTTTATTAACGTTTTTACATATGAAATCTTTTCTTTATTTCCAACACAATATCTTTTCCGAAAAACAGCGCAACTAAAAAATAACAGCTATGCTTATCGATATGCATATGACCGACGGCATTATCACCGTCACATTCCCTGTTAAAACCAAAAGCGCAGGGACAAGCCCGAAAGCGGCGTCCCACAAAAGGCAGAAGATGTAATCCGAGGCGGGCATTTTAAGTATAAGCGCTAAAACCTCCATCACGACAGCCGCCGCGCCGCAAACACAGGGTATAACATAATTCACTGACCATCCGTTTTCCCTGTAGCGATATCCCAAACTACGCTTAGCAAGCAAAAAAGTATCACCTGAACTATAATATTTCTGGAAATTTTACGGCGTTTTTTCAATGCGTACAGAAAGCACAGCCAAACGCACGCAGCTCACGATACCGCAAGAACAGACCAATTTTCGCCGGAGTAACGATAATATTGACCGCGCCCGCCGCGCAATGCAAAGAAGCACAGTGGTAAGCGCTGCGATTTTAACCGCAAATACCAGTCTGCTGTTTTTTATTTCAAGCTTTGGATACCGCCCGCTTTCGGCAGTCCCTGAAAGCTTCGACTGACACAGCGGACATTTTTTATCCCCGCCGCGCACCGAAACACGGCATTTTCCGCAGTATTGCATACGATCCCCCTACTGCTTTTCTTCAGGTAAATTTGCCGTTATTTCAACGTCTATGCCCTCGCTTACAAGCCTTTGAAAAAAAACATTTCGATATCCGTGCTGACAAATGGCGAGGTGAAACAGACCGATGTTGCGCCGCTGAAACTCATAACGCACGCCTGCACCTTTGCCGTACCCGCAAAAAATCCGAAAGAACGGATAAAATCCTTAACTTCGTCCGGCACTGTCACAACGCCGATATTTGAAACCGTCGCGGTGCTTTTTCATAGAAAAATCATACGCCGCCTTAAGCACAAGATCTTTAAAAGCCAGAGGCGCCATCCTTGCAAAAAAATTATTTTCTATCGCAGAATATGCGTCGACAATCTTTGAAAGCTCCTTTGAAGACTGATGCCGCTTTATATCGCAGTCTATCTTTTTTACAACGTTTTCAAAATCAGCGCCGCCGTTAAATTTAAATGAAGCGGGAAAAACCCGAAATCATCCTAAGCCCGTTTGCAGGCAGCTTTGCGCCTTTAACGATGTACGCCCGCGGCGGATTTCACCTTGGTTCCCGAATAGTATTTTTTAAAACTGTCGGTCTCCCTTTGGGCAAACGAAGCGTCGTAGTCGGCGGCGGGCTCCTTGATACCGTGCGCCGCGCAGATATATTTAACCGCCAGCGTTTTTATGAAATTAACGGCGCCCGTGCCGTCCGTCAGAGAGTAGAATACCTCGAAATTTATTCTGTTTTTGTAATATGTGACCTCGAACAACAGGCTTTTTTTATCTTTATCATAAAGAGGAGCGCACGGATGAGCATGTTCGAGCTTTGCCGTCGGACGCAAATCAGTATCTTCAAAATAATACCAAAACACGCCGCGCCTTAAAACACACTTAAAAACACCGAACAGCTCAATCGTCTCGTCAAGTGCCTTTTGCAGTACCCCGCCGTCAATTTTTTCAAACAGCTCGCAGGAAAACCTGAAAACCTGAGTATCGGTTTTTCCTCCCGCACTCGGAAAAATTTTCGCGGCGTTATTCAGCCTGTTCCAATCGTTCTGCATACAAGACTACCCTGCTAGACGTTAAAGCGGAATAAAACGATATCCCCGTCGCACATAACGTAGTCCTTGCCCTCTTGCCGAACCAGTCCTTTTTCTTTCGCCGCCGTCATAGTACCGCATTCCATCAGGTCGTCGAACGACACGACCTCCGCGCGGATAAAGCCGCGCTCAAAATCAGTATGTATCTTACCCGCTGCCTGCGGCGCCTTTGTGCCTTTTTTTATAGTCCACGCCCTGACTTCGGGCTTGCCCGCAGTCAGATACGAGATAAGCCCCAAAAGGGAATAGCCCTCGCTTATTATCCTGTCAAGCCCCGACTGGTCTAAATTGAGTTCTGCCAGGAACATTGCCTTATCCTCTTCGGACATATCGGATATTTCCTCCTCGATTTTCGCACATATCGGCAAAACCGCTGAGTTTTCGCTCTCGGCAATATCCTTGACCTGCTTGTAAAAGCCGTTTTGGTCGATTCCATTTATAAAATCGTCCTCACACATATTCGCAGCGTATATCACCGGCTTTGATGATAACAGGTTGATTTCAGAAATAAGCTCGCGCTGTTCGTCGTCACACTCGAAGCCGCGCGCAGAAAGCCCTTTCTCAAGATGTTCCTTCAAGCCTTCAAAAAGCTGTAGATCCGCCGCATACTTTTTGTCCGCCTTGATAAGCTTTTTCGTCTTTTCAATACGCCTGTCCAAAATCTCTATGTCCGAAAAAATAAGCTCTAAATTTATAGTGTCAATGTCGCGCTTCGGACCTATCTCACCGTCAACATGCACGATATCGGCATCTTCAAAACAGCGGACTACGTGAACGATAGCGTCCACCTCGCGGATGTCCGCAAGAAACTTGTTTCCGAGCCCTTCTCCCTTTGACGCGCCCTTTACAAGCCCCGCAATGTCAACAAACTCCAGCGTCGCGGGAGTGACCTTATCGGGCTCGTACATTTTTGCAAGCGCGTCAATACGCTTGTCCGGCACTGAAACAACGCCGACATTCGGCTCTATCGTACAAAAAGGATAGTTAGCCGACTGCGCGCCCGCATTTGTAAGAGCGTTGAATAATGTGCTCTTGCCGACATTCGGCAAGCCTACCATACCTAATTTCATAATTATTTATCCCCTAACAGAAGCAAGATTTTCAAATGAAAAAAGTCAAGGCGCGAAAAGCGAAACTCGACATAACAATTGAAACCCGAAAGGTTTCAATTATCGGTCTGCCTCCGTAATTCCTCACTTCCGCGAGTTTTGCGGTCCGCAGAGCGGATTTCGCGCCCGTCCTTTTCGGCGCGAAAAGCGAAACTCGACATAGCAATTGAAACCCGAAAGGTTTCAATTATCGGTCTGCCTCCGTAATTCCTCACTTC
>CAZHWR010000006.1:0-43141 GCA_964536085.1 uncultured Oscillospiraceae bacterium | reverse complement strand
CGCAGAGCGGATTTCGCGCCCGTCCTTTTCGGCGCGAAAAGCGAAACTCGACATAACAATTGAAACCCGAAAGGTTTCAATTATCGGTCTGCCTCCGTAATTCCTCACTTCCGCGAGTTTTGCGGTCCGCAGAGCGGATTTCGCGCCCGTCCTTTTCGGCGCGAAAAGCGAAACTCGACATAGCAATTGAAACCCGAAAGGTTTCAATTGCTATTAGTATACAATATTTATCTCACTAAAGCAATCTATTTTTTTATTCTGCACTGTATCTGCTTAAAGCCGACAGGCATAATACGTCTTTATTGGATTTTTTTCTAAAGATAAATAGAAAATATGCAGTTTATTTAATAATTTGCATTAAAACATTTAAAATTTGTTCACCTTTTGTATTGTAAATATGTTAATATTGAATTATCAATTAATATTGATGTTTTTGCAAATGTCTTAAAAGAAAGGATTGATATTATTATGCCACTTGGAAAAATATTAGTTGTTGACGATGACAAAAACATATGCGAGCTTTTAAGATTATACCTTGAAAAAGAGGGATACAACGTTATCATTTCAAATGACGGCGAAGAAGCGCTGGTAAAATTCAACGCCTTAAAGCCCGATCTTGTTCTGCTGGACGTTATGCTCCCGTCGCTCGACGGATGGCAGGTATGCCGCGAAATCAGAAAGAAAAACAATACTCCTATTATAATGCTCACCGCAAAAGGCGAAACGTTCGACAAGGTACTCGGACTTGAACTTGGCGCTGATGACTATGTAGTAAAACCGTTTGACACAAAAGAGATTGTCGCCCGCATTAAAGCGGTGCTTCGCCGCATAAGCCTTGAAGACGCTCAGGAAGACGTAAAGGAAGTCAACTACGACAAGCTCAGTGTCAATATGACCCGCTACGAGCTGAAGGTGGACGGCAAAATTATCGACACTCCTCCGAAAGAGCTGGAGCTTTTGTTCCACCTCGCCTCCAATCCCAACCGAGTTTACACAAGAGATCAGCTTTTGGACGAAGTATGGGGTTTTGAATACTACGGCGATTCAAGAACTATCGATGTTCACATCAAAAGGCTTCGTGAAAAGCTGGAAGGCGTAAGCGACAAATGGTCTTTAAAAACCGTTTGGGGCGTCGGATATAAATTTGAACTGAACGAGTAAGGATCGGTGTTTAAATGCTACGCAAACGCAATATTAAAAGCAGCATTTTCGTCAAATACTTCACCATCTGCGCCGGTCTTACAGTATCATGCCTTACCGTTTTAAGCATACTGCTCATAACATTCTCCACGCAGTATTTCAATGAAGACAAATACGACCTTTTAAAGACAAATGTCCAAAAGGCGGCTAAATACACTGAAAACCAGCTTGCACAAAGCGACAGCATGTATCTTTCCGGAAAAAACATCGAAAGCTTTTACGGTCTGCTTGCCGACGCTATCGACTCGAACGTCTTTTTGACTAACTCCGTCGGCAAAGTCATATACTGCACCGAAGCAAGGCCGTGCGTTCACACAACCTTCACCGTTTCCGAAAGTATTATCGAAAAAACCAAAAGCGGAGAATACAGGGAAACAGGTGACTTCAACGGCGTATATGATGAAAAATGCTATTCCGTTGGTGTTCCCGTACACTTCTCGAATGAAATAGTGGGATACATTTACGCATCTATGCCGGCAAAGCAGATGACTGTTTTTTTCAAAGACCTGTTCCGTCTGCTATTAGTGTGTGAGATTATTGTCCTCGCAATAACATTTATTTTGGTCTATTTTATAACCAGGCAGTTTTCACAGCCGCTGCAAAATATGTCGGTCGTAGCTCAAAAAATAGGAAAAGGCGATTTTTCTTTGCGCATTCCCGTTACAAGCGACGACGAAATCGGAGAACTGGCAAAGTCGCTCAACAAAATGTCGGATTCGCTTTCAACGCTTGAAAATTCACGCCGCAGCTTCGTCGCGAATGTGTCGCACGAGCTCAAAACCCCGATGACCTCTATCGGCGGCTTTATCGACGGAATTTTAGACGGCACTATACCGCCTGACAAACAGGATTATTATTTAAAAATCGTGTCCGACGAGGTAAACCGTCTTTCACGGCTTGTTCGCTCAATGCTCAACCTGTCGAAAATCGAAGCGGGAGAAACAAAGATCCAATATTCCGACTTCAATATTGTCGACACAATGTGCGATTCGGTTTTTTCGTTTGAAAAAAGCATAGAAGCTAAAAATCTTTTTATAGAGGGCTTGGACAGAGATAAGCTGATAATCAAAGCCGACCGCGACATGATACATCAGGTCATTTATAACCTGACGGAAAACGCGGTGAAATTTGCAAATGAAAACGGATATATTTCCTACGACTGCAAAGCCCAAAACAATATGGCTTACATCAGTATAAGGAACTCCGGCGACGGGCTTACAAAAGAGGAAATCACCCATATTTTCGACCGCTTTTACAAGACTGACAAGTCCCGCGGATTGGACAAAACCGGAGTGGGGCTCGGACTTAACATAGTCCAGATGATTGTTAAACTCCACGGAGGACAAATAAGCGTTAAAAGCGTTCTCGGTGAATACACCGAATTCACCGTTGCGCTTCCCGTTTCACCCGCGCAGCCGCCGTCGTCTCATCAGGGCGGAAAAGACAAACCGCCGAGGAACAAGTTAAAGAAAATTTAAAAAAATGTGCATATGAATTTATTACATCTTTATTCTTCGGTAACAATTTGCGGGTAAGATAATATACAGTCAAATTAAAGAAAGGACGATACTCAAATGGCAAACGAATTTGATAATAACCAATATACTGATTCGGAAGCAGAGAATCAGCAGCCTGAAACCGCTGAGAACAATTTACAAGACTCTGCCGCGGAACAGACTGCGGGCTCCGAGCAGCCCAACGAGCCCAATCAAACGGGCGAACCGCAAATCCACGATACACAGTCCGCCGGTTTTTACAGCACAAGCGGTGAGCAGCCTAACTTTGTGCCTTATCAGGACTATGTAGAGGCACAGCCGCAAAACGATCAGTCAACCGATTACAATCCATACGCAAAGCAGCCGGATGACAATCAACAGGCTCACAACGAGCCGTTTTCCTACAGCCCGTATCCCGATTCTCAAAACGACAGCAACAAATTCACTCCTATAGATTACAGTCAAATGGGTCAGAACGGCGTTGGCGGCAACACAAAGACTAAGGGCAGAGGACCTGTTATATTTCTCGTCATTCTCGTTGTAGTATTTGCGCTCGCCGCAGCTTCGTTTGCAGGAATATATTTTTCGAACCGTTCTTCTTCAAACGCTCAGGGCGAAGAAGCAGTCGCCAATTCCGGTCCCAGCCTTACTATTAACAGCAAGCCTGCAACAGACGACGAAACGGATTCCGAAGCGTCAGGCGAGGCGCTCACCGTTACTCAAATCGCAAAGCAGGTTCGTCCATCGGTTGTCGGTATAATTGCTTACACCGCACAGTCCAGTATTGCAAACTTCGGGGAAAGTTCTACAGCTTCCAGCTCCGGCTCGGGTGTAATTATGAGCTCGGACGGATATATTATCACAAACGCGCACGTCATTGAAGGCGCGGACAGAGTTTCAGTCGTTTTGGAAAACGAGGCTGAATATGAAGCCGACATCATAGGCTCCGACTCCAAAACCGACCTTGCTGTTATTAAAATAGATGAAACTAATCTAAACGCCGCTGAATTCGGCGACTCCTCCGAAACCGAGGTCGGCGAAGACGTTATTGCAATCGGGAATCCCGCGGGCCTTGAACTCGCAGGAAGCATAACCCGCGGCATCGTATCCGCCGTAGAACGTCCGATTCAAAGCTCTTCCAGCGCATACACCATGAACTGCATCCAGACCGACGCAGCTATCAACCCCGGAAACTCCGGCGGCGCGCTGGTAAATATGTACGGTCAGGTAATCGGAATCAATTCGTCAAAAATTGCCGACGTTGACTATGAAGGCATAGGCTTTGCAATATCCTCTAACGACGTTCAGCCTATCGTAGACGATCTCGTTAAATACGGCTATGTTAAAGACAGAGCCAGGCTTGGCATAACTTATCAGGAGATGTCATCTACCTATGCAGCATATTACGGCGTCCCTGCAGGTCTTTATGTAACCGAAGTTGACGAGAGCGTCAACGCTTACGCTCAGGGACTCCGAGCGGGCGATATTATTACCAAAATTGACGGTACTGAGATTACCGATTCCGAGGTCGTAATTGACTATCTTAAAGAAAAATCCCCCGGTGACAAGGTCAAGCTCACAGTGTACCGTTACAGCGCGACAGGAAACGGAAAGACCTTTTCTCTGTCTGTAACGCTCGCCGAAGACAAGGGCGACGACGCAACGTCCACAGCTTCCGATTCAAATGACCAAAACGGCGGCGGCTTTTACGGAAACGACGGCGACCAAGGCGGTTCAAACGGCGGCTACCTCTATTAAGATTTGCATTAATTGATTTTTTTGGCTATAATAAGCTTAATGCTTATTATAGCCTTTATTTTTCAAAGAATAGCCCATTTGCGGCTTTTAACACATAGATTATCCGATAAGAATTAAATGTCTTTTTAAGCTGAAAAGAAAGGGCGCTTTTGCCAATGCAAAAGTCACGGTAATTATCATGGAAGAATGGATCGAAGCGCAGATACTGACCACCTCCGTCGCGTCTTTTTGTATTACTGAAATGCTTACGGACGCGGGCGTTAACGGATTTGCCATCGAAGACAGCGAGGATTTTGAAGAGTTTTTAAACGGCGCCGCGCCAAACTGGGATTTTGTCGACGAATCGCTTATGTGGATGAAAGACTGCGACACCAAGGTGATATTTTACATTGAAAATTCTCCGGAGGGTGCGCGGATGCTTGATAACATTAAGCTCCGGCTTAATAAACTCCCTCAGGAGTTTCCTGAGGTTGATCTTGGACTGCTGGAGCTTAAATGCACCAGTGTAAACGAGGAGGACTGGAGCAACGAATGGAAAAAATATTATCATCCAATCCGCATCGGAGAACGTCTTGTTATATGCCCCGACTGGGAGGAGTATAAGCCAGACAAAAACGATGTTGTATTAAGGCTCAATCCCGGCATGGCATTCGGAACCGGTCAGCACGACACAACAGCCATGTGCATGAAGCTGCTTGAAAACAATGTGTCGGGCGGCGAATCAGTGCTCGACGTCGGCTGCGGCAGCGGCATACTCGCAATATCAGCCCTGCTTTTGGGCGCAGACAGCGCAAAGGGAGTTGACATCGACGAGCTTGCCGCAAAAACCGCCGCAGAAAACGCAAAGCTCAATAACGTTAATAAACGCGCGGAATTTTATTTCGGAACTCTTGACACGGTAAAACAGCTTAAGGGAGCGTATGACGTCGTCTGCATGAATATTGTCGCCGACGTTATCATAAATCAGCTTGAAGCTTTAAAGGATTTTATGGCTCCGAACGCTCATCTTTTGCTTTCCGGCATCATCAATACCCGCGAAGACGACGTTATATCAGCGCTTAAAAACAGCGGATATAAAATTCAAAAACGCCTTAAAAGCTCCGATTGGCTGGCGTTTGACTGCACGCTCTGACTTTTTGTGACCGTTCGGCTTCCGGCAGGAATAAAAACGCTCAAAACGGCGTGTATCGGTCTTGTACTACTTGCATTTTTTTCGATTCGTGCTATAATTAGAATATAAGCAAGGCGGCGGTATTACCGTTGTCCCGCGCAGTTTTTGTATCGCACTGCGATTGACCGCAGCACCAAACTGCGGCTGAACACGCTTATACTTATGCGGTCTTATTCCATTTAAGGAGGTGTTTTCCCTATGGCATATAAAATCTCTGACGAATGTATCTCCTGCGGAGCTTGCGAGGCTGAATGTCCCGTTAACGCAATATCCAACGCCGGTGATAAATTCGTGATCGACGCGGACACTTGCATTTCCTGCGGCGCTTGCGAGGGCGTATGTCCTGTAGGAGCCCCTTCAGAGGACTAATCGTCCGACCGCTTTACAATCTAATGCAGATAACGGCTGCGCTGAAAGCGCACCTGTTCGCAATAAGCAAAAAAGCTGTACGGTAAAACCGTACAGCTTTTTTGTTCTATAAGATTTGATTATCGCCTGATAAGTGTTATTGACCACGGACTTTTATGCGGTCAACGTGTAAATTTTCAACAACAATTAAATTCATGTTTTCAACAACGAAAAAATTGGATTTCTTCCGAAAACGGCATATTTTATTCGAAAATGCTCGATCAACCGCCGCCTCTGCGCGGCTTTTACAAACAGTAATTTTTATTCAAAATATAACTTTTCAACTTTTTCAACAGAGCTTTCAACAATCCACTTGTTAAAAATACGAGCTACAAAAAAAGTACCGGGCTGAAAGCCCGGCTGCAAAACAGATAAAATAAAAGGAGTTAATTATAAAGGAGGGGGATTGACAATAAGAGAATTCAAAATTCCCTTATCCTTATATAGGATATCATATTGACTTCAAATTTTTGTTAATAAAATATGAACAAACTGTGACATTTTATTATTCAGCATGTGACTTGCGAAGCTTTGCAAAAAAATCACTTAAAACTGAAGCACATTCTTTTTCCAAAACACCGCCGATAACATTCGGCTTATGATTGAATCCGAGTGAAAAAATATCGACCACTGTCCCCGCGCAGCCGGCTTTTTTATCGTAAGCGCCGAAATACAAATTTTTTATCCTTGAATTAATTATTGCGCCGGCGCACATAGGGCAAGGTTCAAGAGTGACATAAAGATCGCATTCGTGCAGTCTCCAGCCTCCCAGCCTTTTGCAGGCAGCGTTTATCGCCGACATCTCCGCATGAGCCACGGCGTTTTTTTCGGTTTCCCTTGTGTTATAGGCGCCGGACACTATTTCGCCGTCCTTCACTACCACCGCTCCAACCGGAACCTCGCCCATGCTTTCGGCAATCCTTGCTTGCTCAAGCGCTTTTCTCATGAAAAATTCGACCTGCGCTTCCATTTCCATTCAGCACCTCACTGCACAAAAGACATCTGAGAAACGATGACATAGCAAAAATACAAAACCGCTGCAAGCATTCCCAGAGCCGTAAATGTATTAAAAGCCCTCTCGGGGCCGGTGAGCATCGTCGGAAGCTTAATCAGCCTGAATGCCGTTCTGCTTTTCTTTAGATATACTATCAGCGCAACTATGCCCGCTACTGCAATCAGTCCGTAAACCACAGCGACAACCATATTTGCCTGTGTATCGGACAAATGCGGCAGAATAAGATTAAACGCCGCATACAAAAGATTGTTTGCAAAGTGTATGACCATGGCGGTTATCACCGAGCCGCTCTTTACTGCAAAATATCCGAGCAAAAGCCCCAAAAAAAACGCGTTTATCGACTGTAAAAGGTTACCGTGCAGCAAGCCGAACAACAGCGCCGACACTACAACGGCAAATCCGTCGCCGAATCTGCGCAGCGACGTCATTATAACTCCGCGAAACATAAGCTCTTCAAATACCGCGGGAATCACCGTCATATAAATAATGTACATTATTATCATGGCAGGCGTCTGTGCCTCGGGATAAGTGGGACTTCCCGTAGAAACGCCCGCACTTGAAAATATTGCCTCTATATAAGAAATAATATAGCTTGAAACAATTGTGGCAAAAAGCGTTATCGGAACGGAAACTCCGAGCTCCGCAGGATTGGGCGTCTTAATAACGTCTCTGATTCTAAACGGCATACCGAGCGCAAAATAGAGCAAAACCGCCGGAATGAACATTGTAATAGCAGAGCTTAACATGCATGCTATCCAATATAAAAGTTCGCTCCCGTAAAAGGTATTTTCAACGAGTTCGATTTGAGCGCCGAACATACCCATTAGCCAAACGGAAATATTCATCGAAAATCGACCCAACGCCGTTACCATAATCAGCGCAATGCCTATAAACGAAGCTGTGGTTCTTATCCGCCGTCTCTGCTGCGCCTTTTGAAGAAAAAAATCCTGATGTCCGTCAAATCCACCGCCCTGAGGCGCATAACTGCCATATTCCATACCGAATATCACACCTTTCAAAAATAGCCGATCATTATGCCGCTTAATGACAATCACTTTCTGTTTATCTTTTCTGTATGCCTTGACTTAATCAAAATAGGAAAAATTTTGTTCGGCAGAACCGTTTTCTCCTTATTTAGGTTAAGTTTTTGTCGACCATCCTATTTATATGCCTGAGCAGCAGAATAAATAATATGACCTCCGCAACGACCGCCGTCAAAAGCAACGCAGCCTTAAACCCTAAAGCGCAAACTCCGAAAAAGCTGTTGAAAAAAAGCATAGCCAACGCTATCGCCGAACACATTAACACGAACAGTGTTATCCTGATTCTGTTAAAAGGGACGCACACGAAAAAGAGATTTGCAAGCCCTGCCGCCGCCGCTGCCGAGACATAAACAGTGTCAAGCTGCGCTCCGGTAATACCGATCGCCGTTCCGACAGCCATTACAGTGACTATCCCAAGCACAACAGCCAGACCTCCCGGCGCCGCGCGTCCTAAAATATTTTTTAAGAAACCGCCTTTTATCCGCTCATCGTTCGGTTCAAGTCCCAAAACAAAAGACGGTATTCCTATAGTAAACGCGCTGATCAGCGTCAGCTGGATCGGAACGAACGGATATGGCATAGAAACAAACATAAAAATGAGCGCTAAAAGTGATGAATAAATCGTTTTTATCAAAAACAGCGACGCAGACCGCTGGATGTTGTTTATCGACTGCCTGCCCTGCCGTACCACCTTTGGCAACGCGGAAAAATCCGAATCCACAAGCACTATTTCCGAAATGTTTCTGGCGGCCGCCGTGCCCGACGCCATCGCGACGCTGCAATCCGCCTGCTTGAGCGCCATAACATCGTTTACGCCGTCGCCTGTCATTGCAACTGTATGACCATTTTTCTGCAACGCCTTGACCAATATGTCTTTCTGCCCGGGAGTAACCCTCCCGAAAACAGTAAATTCCTCCGCCAACTGGGAGAGCTGTTCATCGGGCAATCCCGTTACATCGATATACTTACCGCTGTTTGGAACGTCCGCCCTTTTAGCAATTTCCGAAACAGTTTTCGCCCCGTCGCCCGATATCACCTTGAGTTCAACGCCCTGAGCCGTAAAATAATTCATCGTTTCGCGCGCGCCGTCTCTGATTCTGTCGCGCAAAAGCACAAGCGCAGCCGGCGTTAATCCATCAGGCAGAGCGCCGTTAACAATCGGTTTTTCGCTTTTTGCCAAAACCAGCACGCGGTAATCCTCGCTGTATTCTTCCAGCAATTTTCTGAGCTTTTCGTCCGGCTTTATAATAAATTCTGCCGCGCCCAAAACAATGCTGTATTCTCCGTTCACTGTAACTCCCGACCATTTTTTTGTGCTGTCGAACGGACTGGACGCAGTCGCTTTAAGCCCATGGCAGGAACCGCCGCCTTTGTATTTTTCGCACAACGCGCCGAAAACCGGGTTATCGTCCTCCAACAGCGTAACAAAAGTCCTCAAATCCTCTTCTGCAGAGCCGTCCGTCAAGCTCATCGTGCCATAGCACTCCATAACGCCCTGCGTTATCGTCCCCGTTTTGTCAAGGCACAAAACGTCAACCCTGGCGAGCGTTTCAATGCAGTAAAGGCTTTGCACCAAAACCCTTGAGCGGGAAAGTCTGATGACCGCCGCGGCAAGCACTGTACTTGTCAAAAGCACAAGACCCTCCGGAATCATCCCGGTAAGCGCCGCGACGGTGTTCACCACCGCCTGCGCAAGCGGCTCGCCTGAATTGGCGAACTGATTGTAAAACAGCAGCGCGCCCATCGGAAAAATAACAAATGAAACCGTTTTTATAATTTTTGTGAGCGCCGTCATTATTTCAGAATTCACCTTTTTAACATACTTCACACGGCTTGAAATGGATGCTATATAATTATCGTCGCCGACGCTTGTGACCTGCGCCAGCGCCATGCCCGAGGTCACAAAGCTACCCGCGTAAAGCTTGCTGCCGACATCTTTAAAAACCGCGTCTGCTTCACCCGTTATAAACGCCTCGTTCACGGTACAGCCGCCGTGAACAAGCTCGCAGTCCGCTGTTATCTGCTCTCCGGTTTTCAAAACCACAATATCGTCCAACACAAGCTGTTCATGAGATAATTCACTCTGGTTTGCGTCCCGTATGACCGTGACGCGCGACGGAGCTGAAAGCGAGAGCTTGTCCACCGATCTTTTTGCCCTTATTTCCTGCACTATCCCAATAAACAGATTGCAGAGCACAACGCCCATAAAAAGCATATTTTTATAAGAGCCGACAAGCGCTACCGCCGCCGCAAGTATAAAATTTATCAGATTAAAAAGCGTGCAGACATTTTCAAAAAGTATCTTTGCGGCACTCTTGGTTTTGGGAGTGCTGTCCAAATTAACGAGCCCGCGGGAAAGGCGGTCGCTGACCTCGGTGGCTGTGAGCCCTGTTTTACAATCAGTCTGCATTTTGAACACCACGCCTTTTTGTTAAAAGGCAGCCTTTCTTTATAATATTTCCTCTATCTTTACAGCAGCCGCCAAACGGCAAATTTCGTTTAAACAAAACTGTAATATATAATTTTACCACATTTTCAGCGGTATGACAAGGCTGATGCCCATGGTGCAGACTAAATTTTGCAAGCCAAAAATCGCTACCGGAAGCGTTTTTTCCGTCACGATACGCTCAAATATAAGAATTAAAGCTTTTTTGAGCATTTGCACCAGGAAGCAGAATATCGCCGCTGACACGGTCATATTTATTTAAATGGATCCGTCTTGCTTTCAGATGCGCAAGCTGCCGCGCTGAAAGCAAATCCGCGGTATAATTAACCTGACACAATAGGACGGTGCTTTTATGAAAAAAACAATCTTATCCTGCGCTTTATCAGTCGTCATGCTTTTTATGCTGTGCTGCTGTTCAGGCAAATCCACTGAAAAAGCTGAATCCGGCGCGGGTGTCCCGCAGAGCTTTTCCGCAACGGCCGATATCACCTACGGCGACCTTTCTGTTACGGCTGAAATTGCCAGATCCGCGGCAGATAACATCACTCTGACAATAAACAGTCCTGAACAATTAAACGGTATGCAGTTTTCGTTCGACGGCACCGACACAAGGGTTTCTTATTACGGAATATCCTTTACAATCCCCAAAAACACCGCTACTGCGAAAGCACTTGCAAGCGCCGTGTTCTCTGCGATAAACAGCGCCGCCGAGCAAAGCGGAGCTTCTGTTTCGCAAAACGACGGTCAAATCGTGATAGAGGGAAAGATTGACGAAGGCAAATATTCTGTCACTCTGGACAGCGACACCGGCGCTATAGTATCCCTTTCGATGCCCGATTTAAATTTAGAATGCTCATTTTCTGACTTCAAATCGTAACTTTTTTTGCCGAATACATAAAAAAATATGGCTTTTTCCCTGAATTTGCTATATACTATTGTCATAATATATATACGTGTTGTCTGCAAATTTCAGGAGGTGCTTTGATGAAGCCGCCGATCGACAAAAAACATCTGAGCTTGGGTATAATGCTGTTTTTAGTAATAGCCGCAAGCATATTGTTTTATATGTTTTTGGAAAATTTTTCCTGGTTTACCGGGATCGTATCCACAATACTCGGGATACTTTCGCCTATTATTTTAGGCTTTGTGCTGGCATATATTTTAAATCCTGTCCTGCGTTTTTTTGAAAATAAATGCTTTTCCCCCCTGTTTTCCAAATCACACAACATAAAAAATCCAAAAAAAGTCTCGCGCGCGCTCGGAGTCTTTACAACTATTTTTTTAGCGCTGGCAATCATAGCCGCACTGATATGGTTAGTTATCCCACAGCTGTTTGCAAGTATTGCGGTCATGGCGAGCAACATCCCAAACTATATCACCACCTCGCAGGCTTTTATCGACAATCTTTTAAAGGCATATCCCGACCTTTTACAATACGCAAACTCGCTGTTTGATTATATCACTCCCATGCTTGCCGACATAACCCCGCAGCTTGCAAAATTCGCCGGCTCAATGGCGTCGGGCGTATGGCAGTTTGCCTCTTCGGTCATCAATTTCTTTGTCGGAATAGTCGTTTCGATATATGTTTTATACAGCAAAGAAATTTTCGCTTCGCAGTTCAAGCGCGTCTGCTACGCACTTTTCAACAAAAGCTTCTGCAAAAGGCTTTTTAACGCCGCTAAGGTCACAGACAAAACGTTCGGAGGTTTTATTTCCGGGAAAATCCTCGATTCCTTTATAATCGGCGTTATCTGCTTTATTGTCTGCTCGATATTCGGAATCCCTTACACCCCGCTCGTTTCAGTACTTGTAGGCGTAACAAATATTATACCGTTTTTCGGTCCGTTTTTCGGAGCTATACCGAGCGCGTTTATCATTCTGCTCGAATCGCCGATAAAATCGCTGATTTTTATAATCTTTGTTATAATCCTCCAGCAGGTGGACGGCAATCTTATAGGTCCGAAAATTTTAGGCGACTCCACAGGGCTTTCGGCGTTTTGGGTGATATTTGCCATCCTCGTCGGAGGCGGGCTGTTCGGAGTTTTGGGAATGTTTATCGGAGTCCCGGTATTTGCAGTAATATACACATTTTTCACTGCATTTATCGACTCGCGGCTGCAAAAAAAGAACCTGCCTGTTGAGGCGGACAAATACAAAGGATCCGGTAAGCCGGATTTTGACAAATAATCTGCAAAATAAAAAAGCGTATTGATTCTTTTGAATCAATACGCTTTTTTTAACTCATAAATTACTTCTTTCAGACCATACTATCTTTCTAAGTTCTGATCTCTTGCGGGACCTACTCCGACCATTTTAACAGGGCACTCGCAGACCTCTTCGAGCTTTGCAATATATCTTTTGCAAACCTCAGGAAGCTCGTCAAAGGATTTTACCTTTGAAAGATCGCCCGTAAAGCCTTCGACTTCTTCGTAAACAGGCTCGCACTCGGCAAGCTCTTCAAGCGAGGCCGGATAATCCCGCAGGACCGTACCGTCCTTTTTCTTATATGCAACGCAGATTTTTAACGTTCCAATGTTGCTCAACGTATCCAGCTTATTAATCGCCAGCCCAGTGAGACCGTTGACTCTGACTGCGTGGCGCAGGATGACCGCGTCGAACCAGCCCGTCCTTCTCGGACGGCCGGTAGTGGTTCCGAACTCGTTGCCGCGGTTTCTTATAGTATCGCCCGTTTCATCGAAAAGCTCGGTCGGGAATGGACCTTTTCCGACGCGCGTCGTATACGCTTTTGCAACGCCGATAACTTCGTCGATAACAGTCGGACCGACTCCCGAACCTACGCACACGCCGCCCGAAACCGGATGAGACGACGTTACAAAAGGATACGTTCCCATATCAATATCCAAAAGCGTTCCCTGCGCGCCCTCAAACAGCACCTGTTTATTCGCCTTTACCGCCTCATATGTTAAAACGGAAGCGTCCGCCACATATTTTGCAAGGCGTTTACCGTATTCAGTGTACTCATTGATAACCGCGTCGATATCGAGCGGCTGTTCGCCGTACACCTTAGTAATGATATCATTTTTGATTTTACCTGCAAGCGAAGCCTTTTCCTTTAATATCTCCGGATGAACCAAATCGTATATTCTTATTCCGCTGCGCTCGGCCTTGTCCATATAGCACGGACCGATTCCGCGCCTTGTCGTACCTATTTCGGCTCCCCCGCGCAGCTTTTCGGAAAGACCGTCAAGCTCGATATGCCACGGCATTATAACATGCGCTCTCGGGTCGATACGCAGATTTTCACAGGTTATCCCGCGCGACTGCAAGCCCTCGATTTCGCCCAAAAGCACCTTCGGGTCAACAACCACGCCGCAGCCGATAAGGCAGAGCGTGTCTTTATACAAAATTCCCGACGGGATAAGGTGAAGCTTGTAAACCTCCCCTGCGCTTTCAACAGTGTGACCTGCATTGTTGCCGCCCTGCGAACGGATTACAACGTCGGCCCGCGACGCCAAAATATCTATGATTTTTCCTTTTCCTTCGTCGCCCCACTGTACGCCCACTACAACCTTTGCCGGCATGAAACAACCTCCTTATTTATATCCAAAACAATTATCGGAACGTCACAGCCTGCTTTATTGCAGCAAAGCGCCCGACAAAGCTATTATATCAGACTATCGGCGCAATTTCAATATGAATAAAACTTTTTTGAACGCGAAGACTAAAAAATAAAAGGAGAAAAGCTTATGAATGTTTCAACCTATGAATACGCCCAAATGAACAAAAAGGCTTCACCGGGCACCAAAAGCTATAAAACCATACCCTGCGCCTTTTTAACAGGAGGGCTCATCTGCGTTATAGGTCAGGCGCTGACAAACCTTTATATGTCTTTATCTATCGCAGAAACCGATGCGTCCGCGCTGACCTCAATAACTCTCGTTTTTTTGAGTGCGCTTTTGACGGGGCTTAAGGTATATGACAACATTGCAAAGCACGCAGGCGCGGGAACACTCGTTCCGATAACAGGATTTGCTAATGCGGTTGTTTCTCCCGCGCTCGAATTTAAAGCTGAAGGCTATGTTTTGGGGCTTGGAGCAAAGATGTTTATCATCGCGGGACCTGTTATTGTTTACGGAGTTTTGGCTTCGGTGCTGTACGGAATAATACTGTATATTTACACACTGTTCGGAGGGATAATATAATGCCCAAAAGATTATCGCAAAGCACAGTTTTGCTGAACAGCAAGCCAAAAATCCTGGAATTTGCCGCAGTCGGCGGCAAAAAAGAGGGCGAAGGACCGCTCGGAGAACAGTTTGATAAAATTTTCACCGACAACACTCTGGGCGAAAACACATGGGAAAAAGCGGAGAGCCGACTGCAAACCGAAGCCTGCCAGACGGTTTTTACCAAGGCGGGACTTTCCTCTCCCGATATCGACGTTATGTTCGCGGGAGACCTTTTAAACCAGTGCTCGGGCTCGGCATACGGACTGAGAGACATCCAAATACCGTTTTACGGGCTGTACGGCGCATGCTCGACAATGGCGGAAGGCCTTTCGATAGCCGCGCTGTTTATTGATTCGGGAATCGCACGCAAAACACTGTCGGTCACATCGTCGCACTTTTGCTCCTCTGAACGTCAGTTCAGATTCCCGCTTGAATACGGCGGACAAAGAACTCCTACCGCGCAGTGGACGGCAACGGCAAGCGGTGCAATCATACTGTCAAACGAGTGCGGCGAACCTCACATCGAAGCTGTGTGCACCGGAAAGATAAAAGATCTGGGAATAACCGACGCGAACAACATGGGTGCGGCTATGGCGCCCGCGGCGGCTGACACGATAAAGACATATCTTTCGGACACTTCCACCTCTCCTGACGATTACGACATGATTTTTACAGGCGATTTGGGCTTAGTCGGCACCGAGCTTTTATACGAGCTTCTGCAAAAGGACGGAATCGACCTTTCAGGTCACCACAACGACTGCGGGCTTATGCTGTTCGACCGCGAAACGCAGGACGTTCACGCAGGCGGCTCCGGATGCGGCTGTTCGGCGGGAGTTCTCTGCTCGCACATACTGCCTGAAATGCGCGCAGGCAAGCTTAAAAATGTTTTATTCGTCGCTACAGGCGCGTTAATGTCTACCACAAGCGTCCAGCAGGGACAGTCCATTCCCGGTATCGCACATCTTGCGCACATCAAAACCGAAAAGGGGAAAAAAACATGCTGATGGAATATTTAAAAGCATTTTTGGTAGGCGGTATTCTTTGCGCCATAGGTCAGGTGCTTATCGACTATACAAAGCTCACCCCCGCAAGGATACTAGTCACATATGTCGTCGCAGGGGTCGTTTTGAGTGCGGTTGGAATATACAAGCCGCTTGTTGACTTCGCGGGAGCGGGCGCGACCGTCCCGCTGACAGGCTTCGGTCATCTTCTCGCGGACGGAGTGCGGCAGACCGTAAGCGTTCAGGGGCTTTTGGGAGCACTCACGGGCGGGCTATCCTCCACCGCCGGCGGGATAACAGCCGCGATAACATTCGGATTCATAATAGCTTTAATCTTCAAGCCCGGTGATAAGTCATAATTTTACAATTCACAAAGGCGCATATCCGATAACACGGATATGCGCCTTTGTTCTAAGCGGTAATATTTTTCATTTTCTTATGCGGCAAAAAATATCAAAGTTTTATCTCCTCATTTCGCTGTGCGCGGAGCCTTACGGGAATAATAAAAAATCGGCGCAGAAAATCCCGCCGATTTTTTATACCATTATTTTTGAAAATACCTCGCCGACATTTTGCCTTATGACGATATCCGCCCAACTGTCAGCCTGGGTTTCGTCCCTGTTTATCAAAATCAGATTATCCCCGCGAAAATACCGTATAAGCCCCGCCGCAGGATAAACCGTAAGCGACGTCCCGGCGATAATAAGCGCGTCCGCTTGGTTTATAGCCTTAACAGCGCCCTCCATGGTTTTGTCGTCAAGCGGTTCTTCATACAGCACAACGTCGGGCTTTATCACTCCGCCACAGTCGCAGCGAGGAACATCATCAGCTTCCAGCACGGCGTCAACACCGTAAAACTTTCCGCAGCGGTCGCAATAATTGCGGTGTATGCTGCCGTGAAGCTCGTAAACCCTTTCGCTCCCCGCTTTCTGATGAAGACCGTCGATATTCTGTGTTATGACGCACGAAAGCTTTCCCGCTTTTTCAAGCTCCGCGAGCTTTTTATGCGCCGCGTTCGGTTTGGCGTCAAGACAGAGCATCTTGTCTTTATAAAATCTGAAAAATTCGCTCGTGTTATCGCAAAAAAAGCTGTGCGAAAGTATGACTTCGGGCGGAACGTCGTATTTTTGGTTGTAAAGCCCGTCGGTAGAACGGAAGTCGGGTATTCCGCTCTCGGTTGAAACACCTGCTCCACCGAAAAACACAGCTCTTTTGCACCTGTTTATAACGTCCTGTAAAAGCGATATTTTATCCTGCATGCTATCATCCCCAAACTTTCTGTCGCTTTATATAAAAACATACCCCTTTTGCGGTGAAAAGTCAAACAGCAAAAAACCGCCCTTAAAAGAACGGCATTGTTACAAATCCTGTAAATCCGCGGCGGTGATATCGTTCTCGATATTGTCCCTCGCCAGATCGTTGTCTATTGCGGGATAAATATCCGATATCGGATCCTCTCTGCGGCGCTGTGAATGAGGATCGAAATGATATACCTTCTGTTTGGGAAAATGCGTTCCCGATATTATCGGGCGCACGTTCTTTTTACCGTGCTTTGCCTTGCCCTCAAGCTGCTGTACGCCGACAATGCTGTCATCTTTGTGCCCGGAATTCATTTCAGGACGCTTCATTTCCTGCTTTGCCATTGTCATCACCCTCCTGTAGCGGACTGTTTTTAACCCGCCGTAAAAGTATCCTGCCCCGCAAAGCGGCGATTATTCTATACTTATAATACGAACGCAGCGTCCGAGCGCATTTTAGCCGTCTAATCATTCAAAAAAACACGGATAAAATAAAATCCGCACACTAAGTGTAGTGTGCGGATTTTACGCAGACTGTGCCTGCTGGTGAAGACGAGTGGACTTGAACCACCGACCCCTTGCATGTCAAGCAAGTATTCTGACCAGCTGAACTACGCCTTCAAATTTATCAACTATTATATTATACATAATACAGAAGAAAAATCAAGCCCCTCAAAGCTATTTTGTTCTTTATTATACCCACAAATTAAAAAATTATGGTATAATAAAAGCGCAAAGCGGTTTTATTATACTTGTTTATTCTTAACAACTACATTTTCGAGGTGATTATATGAACCGTTTGATCGACTGCCACTGTCATTCGGACAATTCGTTTGACGCCGAGGACAGCGTCTTTAAAATGGCTGAAACGGCGCAGAAGCTCGGGCTTTACGCCTTTTGCATAACTGACCACTGCGACTTGTACGTACCCGGACAGAACAAAAATTCCGACTTTTTTGACGGCGACATGATTGCACCAATTGTAAATTCGGTGAACCAAATGAAAGAATACCGCGAAAAAAGCGATTCGGACACTATTTTCCTGTGCGGAGTCGAACTTGGGCAGGCGACTCAGGATCCCGAAAAAGCGCGCAAGGTTTTAAACAGCGCGGATTTTGATTTCGTTTTAGGGTCTCTGCACAATTTAGCGTGTGAAGAGGACTTTTATTATATGCGGTTTGATAAATTGGATACTCACGAAATTTTGACCCGCTATTTCAACGAGCTTATCGACATGTGCTCGCTCGGACTTTTTGACTCGCTTGCGCATATTACATATCCCGTTAGATACATTATCGGAAAATTTAAAATGAATGTTAATATCGGCGACTACCGCGGTCTTACCGACAAGATTCTGACTATGCTCGTACAGTCCGGCAAGGCGTTTGAGCTTAACACCTCGCCCGTCAGAAACGGTATCGACGTTATCGACATGGAGAGGGTTCTGCTCAATCGATACAAAGAGCTGGGCGGAGAATTTGTAACTGTAGGGTCGGACGCGCACAACACAAGCGATATCGCAAGCGACATCAATACATCATATGATATCATACGCAAAGCGGGTATTAACCAGGTGACGATATTTCAAAAAAGAAAGCCTGTTGCTATTAAAATATAGTTACCGAACTTTACACAGATATAAAATATATTGTATAATTATTAAAATCACAGAAAGGATGGACGCAAATGGATAAGCTTTTAAAACTGCTTGCGGATAACGCGCGCTTTACCAACGATCAGCTTGCCGCCGCGCTCGGAATAAGCGAGCAGGAGGTTGAACGAAAAATCGAGGAATACGAAAAAGCCGGGGTTATAAAAGGCTACAGCGCGATTATCAACTACGAAAGGCTTGAAGACGAGCCCGAGCATTTAACCGCAATAATCGAACTCAAGGTAACGCCGAAAAAGCAGCTCGGATTTGAAGAAATAGCCAAAACAATAATGCTTTACGACGAAGTCGAAAGCGTTTACTTGATGTCCGGCGGATATGATTTGTCGGTTATAGTCGCGGGAAAATCGTTCAGGGATATCGCCACGTTTGTTTCGCACAAGGTCGCTACGCTCGAATCCGTTCAGTCTACCGCGACGCATTTTATACTTTCAAGGTATAAAGAAAAGCACTTTATTTTATTTGACGAGCCGAAAGACGAAAGAGGGGTATCGTTCCTGTGATAGATTATAACTCGGTACTGTCCGAGCGCATACGTGAAATAAAACCGAGCGGCATCAGGAAATTTTTCAGCATCGCCGAGGAAATGGACGACGTTATTTCGCTCGGGGTCGGCGAGCCGGATTTTCAGACCCCGTGGGAAATAAGGAAAGCCGGTATCGACTCGCTTCAGCGCGGCAAAACGTGGTATACCTCGAACTCGGGGCTTGCGGAGCTGCGAACGCAGATTTCCGAATATCTAAACCGCCGCTTTTATTTGACATACAAACCGGATTCCGAAATCTGCGTGACCGTCGGCGGAAGTGAAGCTATAGACATCTGCATACGCTCGCTCGTAAATCCCGGAGACGAGGTTTTGATTCCCGAACCGTGCTTCGTATGCTACTCTCCGATAGTAAAAATGCAGCAGGGCGTAAGCGTGCCGATACAAACAAAAGCGGAAAACAAATTCAAGCTCACCGCAGATGAATTAAAAGAAAAGATAACCGACAAAACAAAGCTGCTTGTTCTGCCGTTCCCGAATAATCCCACCGGCGGGATAATGCGCAAGGAGGATCTTGAAAGCATCGCCGAGGTTTTGCGCGGAACAAACATCATGGTGCTGTCCGACGAAATTTACGCGGAGCTTACATACAACGGCGCAAAGCATGTCTCGATTGCAAGTCTGTCGGATATGCGCGAAAGGACAATAGTTGTAAACGGATTTTCCAAGGCGTACGCCATGACAGGCTGGCGCCTGGGCTACGCGGCGGGACCGGAGCCTATAGTAAAACAGATGACAAAGGTTCATCAGTTTGCGATAATGTGCGCTCCGACCACCAGCCAGTACGCTGCCGTCACCGCGCTCAAAGAATGTGACGACGAAATACAGCAGATGGTAGATGAATACGATATGCGCCGCAGATTTCTGGTGGACAACCTGAACCGTATAGGGCTTGACTGCTTCGAGCCGGAGGGCGCGTTCTACGTTTTTCCGTCGATAAAAAGCACAGGTCTCACATCGGACGAATTTTGCGAAAAGCTGCTCTATTCGGAAAAGGTCGCCGTTATCCCCGGCACTGCGTTCGGCGAAAGCGGCGCGGGATATGTGAGGATTTCTTATTCCTACTCCCTCAGCCATCTAGCGGAAGCTATAAAACGAATCGAACGGTTTGTAAACGGGCTGTGATATCGCGTCATTTTCACGGTGAGCGCCGCTTTGACTGCAAAGCCCCATTTAACTTGCTGTGAATAAACGAATATTAATACAGAAGAAAACCCGCCCTGCAATATAAATTGCAGGGCGGGTTTATGATTTGCTTCTCTTTTAACCGCTTGTGGTAGCGTCGGTCAATTTACTGATAATTTCCGTTAATTTTTCCGTATACTCCTGCAGTTCCTCCGCGGACGCGCTTTCAAGCTCGCTCTGGAATTTACCCGCCCTTGCCGACCAGTCGCTTGCTTCTTGCGCAAGCTCTGTATAGTCTGACAACACGGAGGTATCCGTGGGATCAGCCTTATATTTTTCCGTAATCTCAATATAATTGTCGACCCACGTTTCATACTGATTCAAAAAATCTTCCCACGACTCCACGTCGTCCGAGCTGTCCTCCGCCGCGCTCTGATTCGCATTGTCGGTCGTCTGCACGGTCGATTCGGTACTCTCCGCCGTGCTTTGAGTTTGCTCTGTGTTGCCCGAGCAAGCCGTCATCATAGACAGTGCAAATGTCAGTGACAACACCGCTGCCAACAATTTTTTCATTACCTTTTTCTCCTGTTTCTCTGATTTATTATATCGGTTTATTGCTATGGATTATTTTAACATATAATCTAAATAAAATCAAAATCAAATTTAAGCAATATAGCCAATTTGAGCCCGTTTTGATACTAAATTTACCCATTGCTAAAACTCTTCAAATCCACTATAATAAACACAAACAGACATCGGAGGATAAATTTTGAACACCATAACGCTTAACGCATACGCAAAAATAAATCTTTCGCTCGATATTATCGGCAAATTGGAAAACGGCTATCATTCGCTTGAAATGGTCATGCAGTCGATAAGCCTGCACGATATTGTGACTGTTAAGAAAACTCGGAGCAATATACGCATTTTCTGCGACGACCCGACTGTCCCTACCGACCGCCGAAACATTACATACAAATGCGCCGAGAGTTTTTTGACCCGTTACGATATCAACGGCGGCGCGGATATTGAAATCCAAAAGCACATACCGTCTCAGGCAGGTATGGCGGGCGGAAGCGCCGACGGCGCAGCGATCCTGCACGCTCTGAATACTCTATACGAAACAGCATGTACCGACGATGATTTAATCAAACTTGGAGTAGAAATAGGCGCGGATATTCCATTTTGTATAAAAGGCGGCACGCTTCTTGCGAAAGGGATCGGGGAGCAGCTCACCGAACTACCCGTTATGCCCGACTGCTTTATTGCAGCAGCAAAGCCCAACTGCGGGGTCGACACCGCAAACGCATTTGCGGCGTACGACTCCTCGCCCTCGCACCGCAACGCGGGTACAAACAAAATCTTATCCGCGCTTGACTTGCAAAGTCTTCCGAAAATCGGAGCATATCTCTGCAACGCTTTGGAATCTGTTTGTATCCCCGACAAATCAAAGGACATTAAAAGCGTTATGCTCAAAAGCTCGGCGCACGGCGCGCTGATGACGGGAAGCGGCTCGGCGGTGTACGGTTTATTCAGCACTCGAAAATCCGCCGAAAGCTGCCTTGACAAAATAAACGCGCCGTTTAAAGCCGTCTGCCGTCCTGTCGGTCAAGGAGTAAAAATTATAAAATCTGAATAAAACTGAAAAATTCGTCCATAATCAGATTGCATGCAAACAATCTAACAAAGGACGGATTTTTTTATGCACAAAATAAGCAAAATGATAATTGCCGTTTCGGTAGGACTTGCCATGGCAATACTGTTCACAAGCTTTTCGGGCTTCGCAAAAGAGTGCGCCGAGATAAGAAAAAGCGTTTTCAGGCTTCACATAATTGCTAATTCAGACTCCGCGCAGGATCAACAACTGAAGCTAAAGGTGCGCGACGCTATTTTGAGCCGCACCAAGGGCATGTTCGACTGCCAAAGCGCCGAAAGCGCCAAAAACAGCGCCGGGCAAAACCTGGTTTTAATAGAATCAATTGCACGGCAGGTCATAAAAGAAGAAGGATATTCATATACTGTTAAAGCACAGGTAGTCAACATGTTTTTTGACACCAGACAATACGGCGACATAACAATGCCCGCGGGAAAATACGACGCTTTGCGCATTACTATAGGAGAAGCGGCCGGTCAAAATTGGTGGTGCGTAATGTATCCGCCCATCTGCCTGCCGTCCGCACAGCCTAAAAAAGAACTGAGCGACGTTTTGAGCGAGGCGCAAACAGATATTGTTGAAAACGAGCCGAAATACGAGATAAAATTCAAATTTGTCGAAGTGATAGAGTCAATCAAAAACTCGCTTTTCGGATAAACTGCACGGGCGCGGAGGCTTTCCTATAAAAATCACAAAGCTTCCGCAAAGCCCGATATAAGAAAAAGCCAAAATTGTATTGACAACTCTTTGTATTTATGGTATTATTAAAAGCACTGGCACAGATGGTCACGATTTTTAAATGCCGCGGAGTAGAGCAGTCCGGTAGCTCGTCGGGCTCATAACCCGAAGGTCGGAGGTTCAAATCCTCCCTCCGCAACCAGTCTGAGTCTGAGCGCAATTTGCGTTCAGACTCTTTTTTATTTATGCAGGGTGTACGCGCCGGAAGCGGCATCTGTCTCGTAACGCCTTGGCAGCCAAAAAGGAATCCGAAAGCAAATTGCTTTTCGGGTCCCTTTTTTATTTAAATAATACACTATGTACAGTGCTCATCCTTTTCGTATATATTTGCCGATTTACTCAACCATAAAATAAAATGGATTATTATCCGCATTGTCCGCCGACAAATTACTCCCACTCGAAATTTTCTTTGCCCGCGCCTACCTCAAAATGATATTTTGCAATCCCGAGGTCGATTTTACTGTAAAATCCCTTTCCCGCATTTGCGGACACCTTGTCGCCTTTAACGCCAAAAGAAAATTTTTGCTGATTGACCGCCGTAGGCGCAAGCAGAGCGGCTTTTACACCCTTTTCAAACCAGTCCGGCAGATTATCTCCGCTGTTTATTACAACCTCCCGCATTGACTTTGATTTATGCGCAGTACCCTGCGTTTTGCCGTAACCGACTGCGATAACCAAGCAAAGCTTTTCTCCCGACTCTATTTTAAACGCGGTCTTGATTTTGCTGTAGGTCATCGCCGCCCAGCAGGTGTTTAGCCCTAGCTGTTAAGCCTTTAAAGCAAGCTTTTCTCCGTAGTAGCCGCACTTTTCCTCCAAGTCCGCGCCCTTTTTGCCTATCCTGGCTATATAATTGCTAACGCCCGGAAATTTTCCGTACCGCGCCATAAATCCGCTAAATGCCTTTGGCTCGTCGCATACAAGCTGTATGTGCAGTCCTCTCTGTTCGTTGCACTGCCCTATCATTTCCCGCAGCGACTGTTTCCCGGCTTCACCGATACTCCTGCTTTCAATATTGACGCACCGAGTGGCACTTTTCCATCGCTTCCTTTAAATCCATTATAATCATCCTTTCGTCCGCAGCTGCAGAATTACTTTTTCTTTGAAATCATCCTGACTAAAATTCCCGCCGAAATCTGCAAAATGCTTATCCCGAACGGAATAAACAACAGATATCCGCCTATTTGTTTTTCATATTCATCACCCGAAATCAGAGCAAAAAATCCGACAATCATTGATATAAACAGTATTACGGTGACAATCACGACGACAATTCGAAGCGCCGCACGAGCCTTTTTGCCGATATTTTTTTCGGAATGATAAGCTGCATGAGATAAATCCAGCACTCGATTATAACCTCGGTCACAGCCTCCAAAACAACTTCAAGGCGCCCTTCCATATGCAGCCCTCCATTTAAAATCAAGCATAGCATAAATACCGTTTTGTTTAAGCAACTTTACCTGTAAAACAAAAGAGTTCGGAACGCGGACTGCGTCCGAACTCAATCTGCTGGTGCGAGTGTTCATAACGGATTTGAACGCGAGGTACAGACCGTAAAAAAGAAGAACCTCAACTACGCGAATTGCGTGTCGAGGCTCTCGACTGGTGCGGGCGACAGGACTTGAACCTGCACACCGAAGTATCGGCTCCTAAGACCGACGCGTCTGCCAATTCCGCCACGCCCGCATATTTAAGCTGTTCTAACAATAAAAACAGCCTTATTAGTATATCAAAGCGGGATTTATTTGTCAACTGCGGCGAACTTCGATTTTTCAAAGATTTCAGCCGCCTGACGGGAATTTATCGCTATCTGTCTTTTGAGCTCGTCAATAGAATCAAACTTCTTTTCCGGGCGCAGAAAATCCAAAAACGAAACGTTAACATGCTTTCCGTACAAGTCGCTGTCTACTCCCATGATATACGTTTCGGCGAGCGGATTTTCAACCCCGCCCACCGTTGGCTTAACGCCCACGTTCGCGACCGCAGGATAGTATTTTCCCTTTACAAAAGCCGCCGCCGCGTAAACTCCGAATTTCGGGACGGCATAGCCTGCGGCGTACGCCTGATTTATCGTCGGGAAACCGAGCTTAGAGCCCAAATGCCGCCCCGACTCGACCTCGAAATCTATACGGTAGCAATAGCCCAACAATTCGTTTGCTTCTTTGATTTTTCCCTCTTCGAGCAAGGCGCGTATCCGTGTGGAAGATATAACCTCGCCGTCCGGCGATTTTTTTGCCGGGACAACCCAAACCCCGCATCTGCGCTGTTCAGCGTGTACCGTCAGTTCACCGACGGACGCGGCTGCGCCCTTGCCGAAGTGAAAATCATGTCCGCAGACAATCGCATTAGCGCCCAAAGCGTCAATCAAAACACCGTTCACAAACGACTCGGCGGAAATATCCTTTATCTGCTCGAATTTCGGCGTAAACACCGCCGAAACGCCGAGACGTTCAAACAGGTCGTGCTTTACCGAATCGGTGGTTATAAGCCCCTGATTTTTCTTTTTATCAGGTCGGTCGCCGTCCACTGAAAACGTAAATACCGCAGGAACTGCTCCAAAACTCCGGGCAAGCGAGCACGCTTTGTCGATAACCGCAGCGTGACCCAAATGGACGCCATCAAACAAGCCCAGCGCAACAACAGTTTTTTTGGGTGAAAACGCTTCAAGCGACTTTATTATCTCCAAACGGACTCACCGCCTTTCAAAAAACATCTTCACTGGCTTTAATTCCTTTTCGCTCTCGGCGGCAAGACCCAAAAATTCGCCGTCACAGGCAAAAACCCGGTACATTTCGCCGCTTTGCGCGATACGCAGACGATTTATATCAAGCCGCACTCCGTTTATGAACAGCTTAGTCTGAAATTCGTTCAGCTTTATTTTCGGATAAACAGAAAAAACATTTTCAACAGGAATAATTATGTCTTTAAAATCACCGCCCGAATTGCGGATATCCTGAAGCTGTCCGAGCGTTACGCAGTCAGAAAGCTCAAAGCCGCACGCTCTTGTACGCACAAGCCCGATCATCACCGCGCCGCAATGTTTTTCGCCGCTGTTTTCGGGCGCGGGAAGCTTCTCCCCGATATCGTTTATTATCGAGCGTATATATGTACCCTTCGAGCAGTCGATGTCGATAACGCCTGTCTGCGATTTTTCATCAAACGAAACAAGCTCTATGCTGTTCACAGTGACGTTTCTCGGCTTTCGTTCGACGGCTTTTCCCTCGCGCGCAAGCTCGTAAAGCCGTTTGCCGTCCACCGAAACCGCCGAAAACATCGGCGGAAGCTGGGATATATTACCGCGGAAATCGCCGAGCAGAGCCTCTATCTGCTCCCTCGGAACATCAGCCCCCGCCGACGTCACCGTTTCGCCTGTTATATCGAGCGTATCGGTAGTCGTGCCGAGCCTGAACTGAGCCGTGTACCGCTTATCGGAATCCGGAATAATATCGCACGCCTTTGCCGCTTTTCCCACAAAAACAGGAAGCACGCCCGTCGCCATAGGGTCGAGCGTGCCCGCGTGACCGAGCTTTTTTATTTTTAAAATCCCGCGCATCTTCGCTACAACGTCGAACGAGGTGAATCCCGCGGGCTTGTTGACCGCTATTATACCGCTTATCATATCAGCTGCTTTGCTTCCCTTATGATTTTATCTATAACTTTTTGTTTTTCTCCGTTTATCGTACAGCCCGCTGCGCGCGCGTGACCGCCGCCGCCGAATACGGCGCAGAGCGCGGACGCGTCTGCGTACTGAGTAGTTCTGACGGATACCTTATAAACGTTCTCACTTATTTCTTTGAGCATTATTCCAATCTCAACGCCCTTTACCATGCGCGGGATCGCCGCTATTCCATCCAGCTCGCCCGAGGTCGCACCCGTTTGCTCTATAAGCGAAAGCGGTAGGGTTATAACCGCGATTTTTTCATCCGCAAAAAACCGCATATCGTTGAGCACCGCCCGCTCGACCTCGATACGCGCTTTTGACTTAACGTCAAACATCTCTCGGTTTATGCCTGCGTAATCCGCGCCCAGCCCGATAAGTTCGGCGGCGCACATATGCGTATGCGCAGTTGTGCAGGGATATTTAAAGCATCCCGTATCTGTCGCGATTCCCGTGTAAAGGCAATCCGCGATAAGCGGCGTTATCTGCGCGCCCAGGTGTTTTATCACCGAAAACATAAGCTCGCACGCGCTCGATACGTCAGCGTCAAGGCAGGTGCTTTTTGCGTACCTTAAATTTGACTTATGATGATCTATGCACAGGTCAATTTTCCCTGCGTACTGTTCAAAAACGCCGCCCAGAAGCTTTTCATCGGCAACGTCCGAAGCGATAATAAAATTCGGAATTTCACAGTTGCCTACGGCGCTATCGGTAATATAAGCATACTTTTCGGGCAGCTCGTCGGCGCACACAAGCGAACAGCTTTTGCCGAGCGCGCAAAGCGCATAGTAAAGCGCGTGCGCCGAGCCGATAGTGTCGCCGTCGGGCGAATCGTGCATTAAAATATGAATATTGTCCTGCGATTTTATAAGCTCTGCCGCCTGCTTAGCGCTTATCATGCGTGTTCACCCCGTTTAAACAACCTATTCGTTAATATCTTCGATAATCTTCGCGATATGCGCGCTTTGTTCAATCGAATCGTCCGCGATAAATTTAAGCTCGGGGCAGCGGCGCAGATGCAGCCTGTTTGAAAGCTCGCGTCTTATCAGACCGCTTGCATGCTCAAGCCCGGCGACTGCTTCTTTGGTTTTTTCCATGCCCTCAATCGCGCTTATATACACCTTGCAATGAGAATAATCGTTTGATACGTCCGCTTTTACAACGGAAAGCATAACGTCTTTAACGCGCGGGTCTTTGAGGGTGCGGATAATCGCGTAAAGCTCGCGTTTCATATCCTCGCTCATGCGGGATGCTTTAAATCCTCCCATATTTTTCCTTTCTTTGAATCAATTAATCTCTGTATTCCTCGATAATAAACGACTCAAAAATGTCGCCCTCTTTGATATCGTTGAATTTTTCCAAGCCGATACCGCACTCAAAGCCCTGCATAACCTCTTTAGCGTCGTCTTTAAAGCGCTTGAGCGACTTGATTTCGTCCTCAACAATAACTATACCGTCGCGCACGAGTCGAATCTGCGCGTTTCTTGCGACCTTGCCTTCTATAACATAGCTTCCGGCAACCGTTCCCACGCTGCTGATTTTGTAAACCTGGCGCACCTCGGCGCGTCCGAGCTGTACCTCACGGGTTTTGGGCGCGAGCATACCCTTCATCGCCTGTTTAACGTCATCAATAGCATCGTAAATAATGCGGTAAAGGCGAATTTCGATTTCCTGATCCTCCGCCTCCTGCTTTGCGATGGCGTCCGGGCGTACGTTAAATCCGATTATAATTGCGCCCGAAGCCTGCGCGAGCATGATGTCCGACTTTGATATCGCGCCGACGCCGTTGTGAATAACCTTTACCCTGACTTCCTCGTTTGTGAGCTTTTCAAGCGACTGCTTGACAGCCTCCGCCGAGCCCTGAACGTCCGCCTTGACGATTATCGGAAGCTCTTTCATTTCGCCCTCGGCTATCTGACTGAACAGATTGTCGAGCGTAACCTTTTGATACGCCTTGAACTGCTCTTCCTTTTGGTCGTGCTTTCTCTTTTCGATAAGCTCTTTTGCCAGTCGTTCGTTTTCAACCGTGTTGAAAACATCGCCCGCCGCGGGAACGTCCGCAAGTCCTGTGATTTCAACAGGAGTGGAGGGTCCTGCCGATTCGACCTTTCTGCCCTTGTCGTCCTTCATAACCCTGACGTGACCTATTGCAGTACCGGCAATGATAACGTCGCCCTGTTTAAGCGTTCCGTTCTGAACAAGCAGCGTGGCGATAGGACCTCTACCCTTGTCAAGCCGCGCTTCGATAACCGCGCCCTTTGCAAGCCTTGCGGGATTTGCCTTGAGCTCCTTCATGTCGGAAACAAGTAGCACCATTTCAAGCAGCTTGTCGATTCCCTCGCCGGTTTTGGCGGACACGGGCACGCAGATAACATCGCCGCCCCATTCTTCGGGAACAAGATCGTATTCGGTGAGCTCCTGCATAACCCTGTCGGGATTTGCCTCCGGCTTATCCATCTTGTTTATAGCGACTACTATTGACAGCTTGGCCGCCTTTGCGTGATTTATAGCCTCAACCGTCTGCGGCATAATGCCGTCGTCTGCCGCGACAACGATTATGGCAACGTCGGTTACCGACGCTCCGCGGGCGCGCATAGAAGTAAACGCCTCGTGGCCGGGGGTGTCAAGAAAAGTTATATCCCTGCCCTGCGCCTTGACCTTATATGCGCCGATGTGCTGGGTGATTCCTCCTGCTTCTCCCTCGGTTACATTAGAATTTCTGATATAGTCCAAAAGCGATGTTTTACCATGGTCAACGTGACCCATGACGACAACGACGGGGCATCTTTCAACCGCGTTTTCATCGTCCTCTACCTCTTCTTCAAAAAGGCGTTCCTCGATTGTAACTACAACCTCTTTTTCGACCTTTGCGCCCATTTCCTCGGCTACTACGGCGGCAGTGTCAAAGTCGATAAGCTCGTTCTGCGACGCCATTACGCCCAGTCCCATCAGCTTTTTAATAACTGCGCCGACTGTAGCTTTAAGGCGGGTTGCAAGCTCTGAAACGGTGATTTCATCGGGAATAAGCACCTTGAGCTGCTGCTTTCTCGCGCGCTCGAGCGCGAGTCTTTGCAGCTTCTGCGCCTCGGTCTCCTTTTTGGAATACTGCTGACGCGCGCGCTGAGCCGATTTTTGGGTAATCTTCTGCTTGCGCGCCGCGGTTTCCTTCATGCGGTTTGCGGGCGCAATCTGCTCGTAGCGTTCGTTGTATTTATCAAGCTCTACATTGGTTGTGCGCGTGTCTACCCTGTGTATATTTGCATTCTGAGTGGTATCAGTCTGATTCTGTGTTATTGCAGGACCGTTTTCGTTTTTCAGCTTGCGTTCAAGAGTCTGCATTTTAGGATGCGGCTTGTGCGCTTTAGCCGGTCTTTGTTCCTTTTTGCGCTGTTCGGGCTTTGCTGCTGCTTCTGAAGCTTTTGCCTTTTTGCCGTCATCCTTATTTTTAACAACGGACTTTTCTGATGAAGAAGCGCCCGCCTTATCGGTTTTGACTTCTCCGGATGCTTTTCCCTGCGCATTATCCGGCTTGGCTTTTTCTTTACTCTCGGCTTTCCTGCTTTTCTCCGGCTTGGTCTTTTGAAGCTGCTGACGGGCAAAATAGCTGTCTAAATCGCTCACTTCATTTTGCTTTGTAAATAAATCAAAAACAAAATCAAGCTCTTGTTCATTCAGATTAACCGTGTTTTTCTTCGGCTGCGAAAACTGTTTTTCAATAATATCCGCCAGATCTTTCGCCGAAACGCCGAGATCCTTTGCCAATTCATTCAAGCGATATTTTATTTCCATATGATCGTTTCCTCCTCAAACAGATTCGCAGAGCGCACACGCAAGCTTTAAGAGGTTTTCATCCTCTACCGATATAACGCCCGTTCTTCTGCCTAATGCAAAATTGATTTCATCCAATGTGTCATTTGTTTTATAAAGCGGAATCTTTTTTCCGTTAAGGGCAAACCTTATTTCCTTTTCGGTTTTGGGCGACAGATCAGCGGCGATTATTACCGCACTCACCTTGCCGTTTTTAACCGAATCGATAACGGCGTCGAACCCAGTTATAAGCTTCCCCGCCCTGCGGCAAAGCCCAAGAATGTCGGTAAATTTACTCATTGCAATCTATTACCATTCCTTTCGCTGCGCCGCAAAGCTTTGCTTTCATTCGTTTAATTCCGTTTCTAAAGTATTATAAATATCGTCCGGGATCTGTGTTCCGAGCGAGCTTTCAATCCTATGCGATTTTCTCGCCTTTTTCAAACACTCGGCGCTGCGGCACAAATATGCTCCCCGTCCGGGTTTTTTGCCTGTCAGATCCAAGGATATTTCGCCCTCTTTATTCTTAACAACGCGCACAAGCTCGCGCTTGGGCTTCATCTGCGAGCAGCCGGAGCACATACGCATCGGTATTTTTTTGCTGTGCATTCACCACACCCCATTTTTGACCTTAAATATGGATATTTTACTCCTCTTCACCGTAAAATCCGCTTTCGGGGCGAATGTCTATCTTATATCCGGTAAGTCTGGCGGCCAATTTTGCATTTTGACCTTTATTGCCTATAGCGAGCGACAACTGATGATCCGGAACCTTTACTCTCGCCTTGCGCACTTCCTCCTCGGTTATTTCAACCGAAACAACGTCCGACGGCGCAAGCGCGCGTTTTATAAACTCCGTAGGGTCTTCCGAATACTCTATTATATCGATTTTTTCGCCGCCTAATTCATCAACTATGTTTGCGACTCTCATTCCCTTGGGACCTATGCACGAACCGACCGAATCGACATTTTCATCCTTTGCCCAAACCGCTATTTTTGAACGCGAACCGGCCTCTCGCGATATTGCCTTCACTTCAACGGTGCCGTCGTATATTTCGGGCACTTCCATTTCAAACAATCTGCGGACCATATCCTTGTGCGTTCTTGAAAGCTTTAATGTGCAGCGCCTGTCGGACATCAGAACGTCAACCACATACACCTTGATTTCGTCACCTTCGGTCAAAACCTCTCCGGGAATCTGCTCGTTTGCAAAAAGCAGCATTTCCTTGCCGTCTATTTCCACAGTCGCATTACCCGTTACAGGCTCTACCTTTTGAACAGTCGCAGTAACGACTTCGTGCAGCTTCGCGTTAAACTGTTCGAGCATTCTGCCGCGCTCGGCCTCTCTTATTCCCTGTTTAATAACATGCTTGGCTGTCTGCGCCGCTATCCTGCCGAACTGCTTTGTTTCCAGCTTTATCTCAACAGGGCTTCCTATCTTTGCACGCTTTGAATAGTTAAGAGCCTTATCGAGCGTTATTTGAGTCGAATCGTCCTCGACCTCCTCAACGACGTCTTTAGTGATGGAAACCTTGAATTTTCTTTTTTCCGGATCGATTTCAACATTTACATTATCTCCCGCGCCATAATCCCTTTTAACAGCTATAACTATCGCCGCCGCGATTTTTTCCAGAAGATAATCGATCTCAATTCCCTTTTCGCCGCATAACGCCTGCAAAGCGTCAAAAAATTCGTTATTCATTTTCTTACTCCATTCTTATTATTAATGCCGTTTATCAATTGCTGTTTTCCTGCGCGTCGTCCGATGACCTTATAAACGCGCAGTCTCTTATATCAAACATATACTCCCCGCTTTTGCAGGATACGCTGACGGTTTTGTCGTCAAATCCGATAAGCTTTCCGCAAAAATCCCTGTTATCATCAAGCGGACGGACAAGCCGGATATTTATCGGCTTACCCTCGTATTTTTCAAAATGCTCTTTCTTTGTAAGCTCCCTTTCTATACCGGGTGAGGACACCTCCAGAAAATAGCTCTGTTCAATCGGATCTTCTTCGTCCAGCACCGGATCAAGCGCGCGGCTGACATTTTCACAGTCGTTGAGCGTCACTCCGCCGTCTTTATCGATCACAACTCTGAGTATCCAATTTGCTCCCTCTTTTTCAAGCCTTACGTCCCACAGCGAAAGCCCGAGCCCATTGACGACCGGGCGTGCCAAATCAAACACCCTTCCGGCGGTGTTATTCGATTTTCTAGCCAAAATACCACCTCAACAAATATAAAAGACCGGGAAGCAATCCCAGCCTTTCATCTTTACTATTACATACTACACTATATTATACCACAAAAAATTCAAATTGCAAGTATTTTTATGAAATTTATTCCTCCGAGCCCGGCAGTTCAGAAGGCTGAGCGCTGTTTTCAGCGCCGGTCACATTCTCTTCTTCGCTCTCGGACGCTTTAGCGGGAATAGTCTTAACTCCGATAAGCTCTAAGAACTCATCCGCCTCCAGCTTTTCGTTCTTTATAAGATACTCCGCTACGGTGACGAGCTCATCCATGTGCTCATTCAATAAATTCCTGCACTCGTCGTATGCTTTTTCAATCGTCGCTTTAATTTCGCTGTCGATAAGCTGAGCGGTTTTTTCAGAGTACTGCTCCTCCTGATTGAAATCGCGTCCGAGGAACACCTCATGCTCTGCCTTACCGTAAACCACAGGACCCAAATCGGGCGAGAAGCCGTATTTAGTCACCATCGAACGCGCAAGCGAGGTGGAGCGTTCAAGGTCGTTGGAGGCTCCGGTGCATATATCCTCCTGCGTCAATTCCTCCGCCACGCGCCCGCCGAGCAAACCGACGATGGTCTCATACATCTCAATACGCGACATATGCGTTTTGTCTTTTTCAGGCAGCGACATTGTAAAGCCCGCCGCCATTCCGCGCGGAACAATGGAAATGTGATGAACAGGGTCCTGCGTTTTCAGATAGTGCATACAAATCGCATGACCCGCCTCGTGATATGCGGTTATGCGTTTATCCTGCTCGGTCATTACCCTTGACTTTTTCTCTGTTCCCGCAACGACCTTAATCGTCGCTTCCTCGATATCTCTTTCAATTATCGCCTTGCGGCCTTTTCTTGCAGCGAGCAGAGCCGCCTCGTTCATAAGATTTTCAAGATCGGCTCCCGTGAAGCCCGCGGTGGAATGAGCTATCGTGTTAAGATCGACGTCAAAACCGAGCGGCTTATTGCGCGAATGGACTTTAAGAATCTCTTCACGGCCTTTAACATCGGGATATCCGACGGCGACCTCTCGGTCGAATCTGCCCGGACGCAAAAGCGCGGGATCAAGAATATCCCTGCGGTTTGTGGCGGCGATAACTATAACGCCCTCGTTTGCGCCGAAGCCGTCCATCTCAACGAGCAGCTGGTTAAGCGTCTGCTCGCGCTCGTCATGTCCGCCGCCCAGTCCCGCTCCGCGCTGGCGGCCGACCGCGTCGATTTCGTCTATAAATATAATCGAGGGTGAATTTTTCTTCGCCTGAGAAAACAAATCCCTTACTCTCGACGCTCCCACGCCGACATACATTTCAACGAAGTCCGAGCCCGATATCGAGAAAAACGGAACGCCCGCTTCGCCGGCGACAGCCCTTGCGAGCAGCGTTTTACCCGTTCCGGGAGGCCCCATAAGCAACACGCCCTTGGGAATACGCGCACCCAACTCGTTAAATTTGGCAGGCGACTTCAAAAAATCGACTATTTCAGAAAGCTCCTGCTTTTCCTCGTCCGCCCCGGCTACCTCGGCAAACGTGGTCTTTTTACCCTGCTGAACAGGATTTTTCATGTTGGCCTTGCCAAACTGGGCTATCTTTCCGCCTCCGGCTGAGCGCATGAATACAAAATAAAGCACCACCATAAGCCCTGCAAGCAGTATCACGGGGAGCAGCGTTATCAAAAGCGTATTGTCCTTAGCTGCGATAAAATCATATTCTATCGGGGTTTTAGTCGAGTCCTCGTTATACTTAACAACGTACTCGTCCATTATATCAACAAACAATGAAACGTTGGGAACCGTATAGGTTTGCTGTCCGTCAACGTCTTTTTCATAATATTTAAGCTCGCCGGTACCGAGGTCAAGCTCGAATTTGGTGATTTTATTTTCCTGAAATTTTTCCACTATTTCCGAATATGCGACCGTATCGGTCTGCGTGGTCATCGCTTTAAACATATAAAACGCGCCGAACAGTAAAAAAACTATTGCGACGATATAAATAATCGCACTTTTGGCATTTTTATTCAAAAAATCATCTCCTGTCTTTATATTTTAAAGTCTGCTTTTGCTATCCTCTACTGATAAACGTGCGGCTTTAAAACACCGACGTAGGGAAGATTTCTGTATTCTTCATCATAGTCAAGCCCATATCCGACCACAAATTCGTCAGGAACGCAAAATCCCGAATAGTCTGCTTTCAGATCGACGGCTCTTCTGGCAGGTTTGTCAAGCAGCGTACATATCTTTATGGATTTTGTTCCCCTCTGGCGCAGGATTTTCGTGATATAATTAAGCGTCATACCGCTGTCGAGAATATCCTCAACAATCAAAAGATCTCTGTTTGAAAGATCTATATCAAGGTCTTTGATAATTTTTACCGCTCCGCTAGTTTTTATACCGCTTCCATAGCTGGAAACTGACATAAAATCAACAAAACACGGAATTGTTATCGCGCGCATAAGATCCGCCATAAAAACAACCGAGCCTTTTAAAATGCTGACTAACGTCAGGTTCTTGTCTTTATAATCATCGCTTATCTGCCTGCCGAGAGACTTGACCTTTTCGGCGAGCTGCTGCTCAGTAATCAATACCTTCAAAATATCATTTTCCATTTTTATAACCGTTCCTTTTTTGGAATTTTCAAAACCTGCCGCCGACAGCTTACTCCCGCCAAATACCTCTTGCGGTTATCCCAGCGTCAAAAGCAAAACCCTTTCGGTGGATTTTGTGACCGCCGCTCTGTCACCCGCTCCGAATCCGAACACTCCCAGCACACCGCCGTCGTCCGCGGCAACGGGGCATACGGATTTTTCATACGCAGACAGTTTTTTTTCATTGAACATTTTTTTGACAGCGCGCGTCATCGAACGAAGCCTTATGCTGTCGCCGTCACGCTTTTGACGGATAATAAGGTTACCAATTATTTTATCACAGTCAAGCTGTAAAAATAAGGCTTTTTTATGAATATTATTTGACAATTCATCTGCGCCCGGCTGCAAAACGCGCGCCGTAAGACGTTTTGCGCCTATCACTGCACCGTCCTTCACACTTAGCTTTACGCCTTCACAATCGGTTATTATAACACCGTTTTCAGATAAACACAACGTATATTCAAAATATTCCTGCGCCCGCCCGGTTTCCAAATACAAAATCCCGCCGCGGACTTCGGCAAAAGCATCCCCCGAAAGGCATATCCTGCCGCTTTTTTTGACTATAAGCTCTTTTACCGCGTTTATTTTTCGGCTGTCGGCACTAACATGCGCGCGGTTTAAAATTTCCCGCGCACAGCGGTACAAAACCGCTTCGTCCAGCCGCGCAAGTCCTTCTGCTTTAACTGCGAAGAGGCTTTGCGATATCCCCAAGCTGCTTTTTCGCGGTACGACCGCCGATTCGAGCGCTTTTTGCGCCTCTGTCGACAAAAACGCTTCGTCGCGCATTGCCGATCCGATAAGCCTGCCCGCCGCGGCTTCAAATTCAGGATTTATCTGTTTTAAAACAGGAACGACATTGTGCCGTATTTTATTTCTCGAATAATCATCGGTCAGATTAGTGCTGTCGGTAACAAATTCTATGCCGTTTTCGGCGCAGTATGTCTCGACCGTATCCCTTGTGGCAAAAATCAGCGGACGCACGATATTATCCCTTACCGGCGGTATCGAGCAAAGCCCCGAAACCGAGCTTCCGCGCGCTATGTTGAACAAAAGCGTTTCAGCTGCGTCGGACAGCGTGTGAGCCGTGGCGATTTTCCCGCCAAGCGCACACTCAGCAAAAAAATCATACCGGACGCGCCGTGCGTATTCCTCGACCGACTGCCCCGCCGCGCGGCTTTGGGCGACGATGTCGCACCGCAGGCATTTAAACCCGACTCCCCATTTTTTACAGATATTTTTCACAAAGCGTTCGTCCGAATCGGATTCCTCTCCGCGCAAAAGATGGTTGACATGGCAGACGGTTATTTTAAGCTTAAGATTTGATTCAAAGCGCAAAAAATGAAGAAGCGCCATTGAATCGGCGCCCCCCGAAACTCCAACGGCGACAGTGTCGTTTTGCTTTAACATTCCGTACTTTTCTATCGCCGCATAAGCTTTATTCTTCATTTCTGAACCGTTCAAGATTCGTGAACAGCGTGTACTGTCCGTTCCAGCCGAGCTTGACGGTTGAGGTCTCGCCGTGCCTGTTTTTTGCGACGATACACTCGGTGATGTTCCTGTCCTCGGATTCTTTGTCATAATAGCCCTCACTGTATAAAAACATAACTATGTCCGCGTCCTGCTCAATCGAGCCCGATTCACGCAGATCGGAAAGCATAGGACGGTGATCCTGTCTCGCTTCGGGTCCGCGCGAAAGCTGTGAAAGCACGATAACGGGAACATCCAGCTCTTTTGCCATTATCTTAAGGTTTCTTGTAAGCTCCGAAATCTCCAAAACACGGTTGCCGTCGCGGCGACCGGTCGACATAAGCTGCAGATAGTCGATAATGACGAGCCCCAGATTTTTCATTCGTCTTAGCTTTGCTTTCATCTGAGCCACGGTTATCGCGGGAGTATCGTCCAAAAACAGGTTGGTTTTGCAAAGAGAATCCGCGCTGACCGCCAATTTTATCCAGTCGTCGCCCGAAAGCTCGCCCGTGCGAAGAAGGTGACTGTCGATAAGCGCTTCAGCGGAAAGAACTCTCGCGGCAAGCTGTTCGTTCGACATTTCAAGAGAAAAAACCGCGACCTGCTTATCCGTGTATTTTTTTGCCACATTGGTGGCTATATTCAGCGCAAACGACGTTTTACCCATACCGGGGCGCGCCGCGAGCAGTATAAGGTCGGATTTATTCAGCCCTGTTATGACTGTATCCAAAAGCGAAAAGCCCGTAGAAAGCCCGACGTACTTCTCCTTGTCCTCTCCGCTTATCTTCTGAAGCCGGTCATATGTCTCGATTATTACCTCGTTTATCGGCACAAGCCCCGTAACGTCTTTGCCGCGGCGTATCTCGTATATCCTCTGCTCCGCCATGTCCAAAAGCTCGTTTGCATTGCCGTCTCCTTCGGACGCCTCGCTGATAATATCGCGCGATGCCAAAATCAGCGAGCGGATATAGTATTTTTCTCTGACGATTTTACAGTAGTTTATAAGATTTGCCGTGGTCGGCACAGTCTCCATAAGCTGAGCAAGATACAGCTTCGCCGTCTGCTCCGAGTCGAACACTCCGCCCGAAGCGACTTCGTTCAAAACGGTGACAAAGTCGATCGCGCCACCCTGAGTGAACATTCTCAAAATCGCCGCAAAAATATCCCTGTGCTGCTCCTTGTAAAAGCACTCGGGCTTTAGATATTCCAGTACCGACGATATGCTTTCCGGTTCGAGCAACAGGCTGCCCAAAACCGACTGCTCGGCTTCAAGATTATACGGCAGGTTTTCAAAAGCGATATCATCCTCGTAATTTATCTTCATAACGTCCCCTTTTATTCCTCGGTGACCGAAACCTTCATATTTGCACTGACCTTTGTGTGCAGCTTTACGGTAAAATTATACACCCCAAACGCCTTAATGTCGCTTTCGAGGCTGATTTTTCTTTTGTCGAGCGGAATGCCGAATCCCTGTGAAACGGCTTTTGCTATTTCCTTGGCGGTTACCGAACCGAACAATCTTCCCGCGCTTCCCGCCTTAGCGGTGAGATTTATTGTTTTTCCTTCAAGACGTTCGGCGGTCTTCTCAGCCTGCGCAAGCTCCTCCGCCAGCCGGTGCTCGGCGGCTTCGTCCTTTGCCTTTTTTTCCGAAAGATTCTGCGCGGTCGCAGGCGCGGCAAGCCCTTTTTTGAACAAAAAGTTCTTTGCATATCCGTCTGATACGTTTACGAGGTCTCCCGCTTTTCCGCTTCCTTTAACGTCAGCTTTAAGTATTACTTTCATTGTTCTCTCCTTATCAAGGTCAAGTCTACGGTCGCTTACTTCTGATTGTATTCGTCTATCGCTTCGAGCAGACGGTTGTTCGCCGTTATAACGTCGGTATTTTCAAGCTGTGCCGCCGCCATTGTGAGGTGACCCCCGCCGCCGAGCTTTTCCATAATAATTTGAACGTTGATATCCCCCATGCTTCTCGCGGAAATGTTTATAACTCCATCGAGCTCATATATTACAAACGACGCTTTGATACCCGAGATGTTCAAAAGCTCGTCCGCTGCCTGAGACGCGACAACGCGCAGGTCGTCCGAGAAAAAATCGCTCTGCGCTATCGCGCACTCGCCGTAGGTCGCCGCCGATGAAACCAGCTTGATTTTACGCTGATATGTATCAAGCGAGCTTGCAAGCAGCTTTCTTACATCGGAGGTTTCGGCTCCGCGCCTGCGCAGATACGCCGACGCCTCGAACGTTCTCACGCCTGTTTTGTATATGAAATTTTTGGTGTCAAGCATTATTCCCGCGAGCAGAGCCTCCGCCTGAATTTTGCCGATAACGGGATGCCCCGACCAATACTGCAATATCTCCGTCACCATTTCGCACGCGCTCGACGCATACGGCTCGTGATAAAAAATCACCGCGTCGCTTATATATTTGACATTCTTTCTGTGGTGGTCGATAACGGCAACGGTTTTGCACATCTTATATATCTCTTCAGATTCAAGCAAAGCGGGAACATGAGTGTCTACGATTATAAGCAGCGTTTTCTGGCTTACAAGCGACCCCGCAGAGCTCGGGTGAACATACAGTCCGGGTATTTCCTTTTGTATATGCTCGACGAGCGAAGAAGCCATCGTTTTTTCCGTGTCGATTGCAACTACTGCGTTTGTTCCGAGCTCCCGCACCGCGCATGCAAGCGCGCTTGCGGATCCTACCGCGTCCAGGTCGGAGTATTTGTGACCCATGACAATAACATTGTCGCTTTCGTTGACAAGCTCCTTTATCGCCGCCGCTATCATGCGCGACTTGACCTTGGTCGTTCTTTCATAGCCCTTTGAAGAACCGCCGTAAAACGTGTATGCGTCCGGCGTTCTAACCACCGCCTGATCGCCGCCCCGTCCGAGCGCCATATCAAGTCCTTGTCTTGCGAGCTCCTCGTTCACAGACAGATTGTTGTCCGAACGTCCCACACCTACAGATATCGTAAGCGGGACGGCGTTGTTTGCCACAACTGATTTTGCCCGCTCCAATACGGAAAATTTATCGCCTATCATCTGTTCCAAATCGCGGTCTTCAACGACGGCGATAAACCTGTCCGACTTGAGCTTAAGCATAAAGCCGCCCGACTTGCCGACATATTCTTCAAGTATTCCGTCGAATTTGCCGAGCAGATTGGATTTTTCGCTCTCCTTTGAGTTTTGTATGAGCTCCTCGTAATTATCGATGACGATTATCATAACGCACGGATGGCTCAGACGAAATTCATCCGCGACATGCTTCAATTCGGTCAGATCTATAAAATAATATATTTTGTTGTTCGCATATCCGCCCTCGGCGCCGTACACCCTGTATTCCTTCTGCCGGTAAGAGACCCATTCGTTGTTAAGCGAAAAGAATTTACCCGTATCCTGCCCGATTATCGAACGGATATTTTTGCCTATTTCATCCTCGTTTTCGATAACCGAGCTGCGAAACAAATCGTTATACCAAAGTATCTCGCCGGTGTCGGCAGTCATAACTATGGGAATGGTAAACGCTTTAAGCGCAGTCCTGTCGGAAGCTGAAAGCAGCGTTCCCGCCGCCGCAAGCGATTTGTAAAGTTGCTTTTCCTTTTTGGAAAAAGACCTTACGACAAACACCGTGACCGCCGCCGTAATCACAAGCTGCACGATAAACAGTCGATAATCAAAAAACGCCGATACTACGGTGCAGACAGCGAGCGCCGCTTCCATGGTCAAAATCACCGGCATTAAAAACAGGATGTTTTTATTTCTCAATTTGAGTTCCTCCATATAGAAGCAAGATAATCAAAGGAAAGGGATGGGATTATAAACAACTAAACGGCAAAAACAATGTCTTAACTGCATTGTTATATATCCATCAAAATCGGTAGTATCATCGGTGAACGCTTGGTTTTGCGGTATATATACCCCGAGAGGTCGTCCTTTACCCTGTTTTTTATCGTACCCCATTCGCGTATGCGATTGTCCGAGCAGTCGCCCAGCGCCGAAATAACTACCTCGCGCGCCTCGCTCATAAGCTCCTCCGATTCTCTCACATATACAAAGCCTCTTGAAACAATATCAGGTCCGGCAACTACCTCGCCCGTCGCCGAATCCATCGTCGCGACAACGACGATGAGTCCGTCCTCCGACAAATGCTTTCTGTCGCGCAGAACTATCGAGCCAACGTCGCCGACGCCGTAGCCGTCGACAAATACTCTGCCCGCGGGAACTGTTCCTATGACCTTCATACCGTTTTCACTGAGTTCTATAACTTCGCCTATCTCTCCCAAATGAATCCTTTTTGAATCAATACCAAGAGCCTTTGCAATCCCCGCATGCTTGTTCAAATGCTTGTATTCGCCGTGAACCGGCAAAAAATATTTAGGCTTTGTCAGCGCGAGCATGGTTTTAAGCTCGTCTTGGCAGGCGTGACCCGAAACGTGAATTTCATACATCGCTTCGTAAACGACGTCCGCCCCCAGCTTTAAAAGGTCGTTGACGACGCGGTTTACGTGTTTTTCATTTCCGGGAATAGGCGTTGCGGAAATTATGATAAAATCCTCGCTCGTCACCTTGACCTTGCGGTGTTCTCCCACCGCCATGCGCGAAAGAGCTGACATAGGCTCGCCCTGGCTGCCTGTGGTTATCAAAACCAGCTTATCGTTGGGATACCTTGAAATAGTGTCGATATCAATCAGCATGCCTACCGGGATATGAAGATACCCAAGCTCGATAGCCTTTGTTACAACATTTATCATGCTTCTGCCCGAAACGGCGATCTTTCTGCCGTACCGCTCGGCGTTATTAACTATCTGCTGGACTCTGTGAATGTTGGAGGCAAATGTCGCAACGATTATCCTTTTGTTTTCCGCAGAGCGGAAAAGCGTGTCAAACGACTGCCCGACCTTGCGCTCGCTCATGGTAGAGCCGGGGCGCTCGGCGTTTGTCGAATCATCCAGCAGCGCGAGAACTCCCTCGCTTCCGAGCTCGGCAAAGCGGGGCAGATCTATCATTTCTCCCTCAATAGGCGAAAAGTCGATTTTGAAATCGCCCGTGTGTACAACGACCCCGGCGGGGGAGTGTATCGCCATTCCGACAGCGTCGGGTATCGAATGGTTGACCCTGATGAATTCCACCGTCATGCAGCCCGCCTTGACCTTGTCCCGCGGGCGCACAACGTTCATTTGAACCGAGCTCAAAAGCCCGTGCTCCTTGAGCTTTCCCTCGACAAGTCCGAGTGTGAGCGAGGTTCCGTAAAGCGGAACGTTAAACCGCTTTAAAAAATACGGCAGCGCGCCTATATGATCCTCGTGCCCATGCGTCAAAAACACGCCGCGCACACGGTCGATATTTTTTTCAATATAGGTGAAATCAGGTATGACAATGTCGACCCCGAGCATGTCGGAATCAGGAAACGCAAGCCCGCAATCAATAATTATCATGTCGTTCCCGCATTCGTAGCAGGTCATATTTTTGCCGATTTCGTTGAGCCCGCCAAGCGGAATAACCCGTATCGGCGGCTTACCCGCGGTCGGTTTCTGCCGCTTTGCTCCGACGCTTTTTTTAGAAGTGGTTTTCTTATCCTGAGAAACTGTTTTCGCGTCTGATTTTTTTGGGGCTTTTGACGCGGATTTTTTCTGCGCCGAACGCCCAGATGATTTAGCGGTGCTTTTTTTCTCTCCCGAAGTTTTGGCACTTTTGCTTTTATCTCCCGCCGAGGATTTATTCGATGATGTTTTTTTCCTGTTTCCCTTTGACTGAGTTTCAGCCCCGACAGGAGGCTTTGACGGCAGCAAAGACCTGTCCAGCGGATTGTCTCCGTTTTCCACACTGCTTGAAAACGTCCTTTTTTTATAAACGTTTTTTGCTCCCGAATCCATTCGGTTTTGTTTTTCGTTAGTCTCTTTAGTCACTTAATTACCTCTTTCTTCGATGTTTAAGACCGTGCAAAAAGGGTATACTTCGCCCTTGTGTTAATTTTCAATTCTGCCGCGGGCTGCCCTTTGCAGCAAGAAAATACAGATTAAAATAATTTGAAACAGAACTCCTCTTGCTTGTTGCCGCCGACAGCAGACCCTGCATTATAATTGAAATCAAGAGTTTCAATTATTACGGTCCTATGTAATATATTAGAATCTGTGGCTTTAAAATGTTCAAATTTCCCGCCTTGACCAATCGGGCAATTCCCGTACTCCCGAATAAGCCGCTCGGCGGCGCTTTTAACTTTCACGAACACAAATCTTATTCTTTATAATATACCTAAACCGCAAAACTGTCAATATGCACAAATATACTAAAATTATTTTGATACCATTTTCCCCGACCTATGCAATCGGAGCAACAAAAAAACGAAGCCGAAGGGAGAGGCTACATAAGGAAGTAGCTTCTCCCTTCGGCTTTGTAATCAGCCAGTGTGATTGAATTGTAGGGAAATTCAAAGTTTTACCACCCGAAGAAGAAAAGCCTATCGGGATATGGGCAGCGGCACAAACGCTACCTGAAAGAGCATAAAAAGCGACCTACATAACACTTCTGACAAGCGGTAGACTCAACGCTTATCTTGCCGACATTGACGAACAGGCAA
>CAZHWR010000005.1:43325-63750 GCA_964536085.1 uncultured Oscillospiraceae bacterium | reverse complement strand
CATGCGCGAGGAAGTCGGCTACATGGTGAAGGGCGTTTCCGACCATCAGCACAAGGAATTAAAGCCGGACGAGGTCTATAAGGTGTTCTGCGACAATTACGTCAACATAGAATCGCCGATAAACATAACAGAGTGCCACTATAAGCAGGAAAACGGAATTACGGCTATATGCACCGTCAGCGAGGGCGGCAAGGAAAAGGTTTACACAGCGTCGGGCAACGGCAGACTGGACGCTGTGTGCAATGCGCTGAAGGAACACACAGGTCTTGCGTTTACAGATTTAAACTACACAGAACACGCACTCGGGCTCGGCTCTACTACCAAAGCCGCATGCTATGTAGGCGTTACCATGGAAAACAACACGGTTTCCTGGGGAGTCGGAGTAGACAGCGACATTATCACAGCTTCGGTTAAAGCGCTTGTGAGCGCAGTCAATAAAATCAAGAAAAATTAAATAAACGGAGGAACCGCTATGGATCCGATTTTGAATCTCATTTCACAAAAACAGCAGGAATACCGTCCGCTGCCGTTATGGTCGTGGAACGATAAGCTTCAAGCCGATATGCTTACTTGCCAGATGGAGCAGATGAAAAAACAGGGTCTGGGCGGTTTTTTCATGCATGCGCGCGGCGGACTTGAAACAGAGTACCTGTCCGAGGACTGGCTTGAATGTGCAAAACACTGCATTGACTATGCAAAAGCGTGCGGCATGCAGGCGTGGTGCTATGACGAAAACGGCTGGCCCAGCGGCTTTGCCGACGGCAAGGTGCCGCAGCTCGGATATGAGCATCAGATAAAGTGGATAGAGCTTTCGGACAGCAACGATAACTGCGATAGGGTTATTTCAAGCGGCGAGTACGGCGGCGAAAAATATTTTGTTGTCTTAAAATCCAACAAATACTATGTAGACACGCTGTCGGAAAACACAATAGGCGAGTTTATAAAGCTAACTCACGAAAAATACTACGAAAAATTTGCGGATGAGTTCGGTGCGGCAATGCCGGGATTTTTTACTGATGAGCCGCAGTATAAAATCGGACGCACACCGTGGACGCTTGATTTTCCCGAAAGGTTCAAGTGCGAATACGGTTATGATATAACCGACAGCCTCATCGCCCTTTACAAGCCGGTCGATGGATATGAAAAGGTCAGAAACGATTACTGGAAGCTGACGGCAAAGCTTTTCAGAAACGCTATAGGCAAAGCGCCGTACGATTGGTGTACAAATCACGGAGTTCAATTGACGGGTCATGTTATGCTCGAGGACAACCTTTACAGCCAGATGGAGTCCACCGGCGGCGCAATGGGCTACTATGAAAATTTTCACATACCGGGTATCGACTGGCTTACAAGAAGCATTTCTTCTCCGATAATACCAAAGCAGGTCTCGTCCGCAGCGGCACAGCTTGGAAGAAACAAGGTATTAAGCGAGATGTTCGCGCTGTGCGGCTGGGACGTTTCATTCAGCGATTTAAAATGGATTGCCGATTGGCAGTTTGTAAACGGCGTAAATCTCATCTGCCAGCATCTGGAGGGGTATACAATACGCGGCTTCAGAAAACGCGACTATCCCGCGTCTTTGTTCATTCAGCAGCCGTGGTGGAATGAATATCACTGCTTCAACGATTATTTTTCGCGACTTGGAGCGGTGTTGGGAGAAGGGAAAGATCCTGCGGACGTTTTGCTTTTGCACCCGATAAACAGCGCGTATGTTGCTTACGACTGCACGAGGAATCAGCCGATGCAGGAGCTTGACGATGAATTCCTGCGCGCCGTGAACGGGCTATCGGGCAATCATATCAACTATCACTTCGGCGACGAATATCTGATGTCAAAATACGCTTCGGTAAATAAAGACCGTCTTATTGTCGGGGAGTGCGAATACAAAACCGTGGTTTTGCCGTATATACTCAACATGTCCGAAAGCACATTTAACCTTTTGCTCGATTTTTATAAAAACGGCGGCAGAATAGTAAGCCTTAAAAAATCAAAACCTCTGCTCGACGGCGTGCGGGATAAACGGCTGGACAATTTTATCAGCCTGATTCCTGTTGTAGAAAATAAAGATTTGTTTAACACGCTGTCGGATGAACTGACGATTAAAATCACAGAAAACGGCGAGCCATGCCGTGATATAAGCTCCACCTGCCGCATTGTCGGCGGCGATCCTGTTTGGTTTGCCGTAAATTTATGCCGTGAAAAAAAGTATATTGCGCAGATTGAATTTCCGAAGCCGGGCGACTACAGGATTTTGAATCTTGAAACGATGAAGTATTCGGGCTTAGAGATTGACAGCGGCGTGTGCGCGCTTCGCTTCGAGCCGGGAAGATCGTATGTTATAACGCGCGGAAAAGCGGAGAAAATGTCGTGCGGCGAATCTGAAACGGTTATTTCGTATCCCGATACTTTTGAATACTCCTTAAATTCGGACAATGCTTTGACTCTCGACTGCTGCGAGTATAAAATCGGCAGCGGGGAGTATTCGGGAAAAATACCGATAATAAATTTGCAGACTATGCTCACCGAGCGGCGCGTTGACGACGATATTTATATGAAATTCTGCTTCAGCGTTATGGAGAAAGTTTCAGTATTCAACAAATTTGAGCTCGTCTGCGAGCGCCCGGAGCAGTGTGAAATCATTGTCAACGGAGAAGCGGTGAGTAGCGAGTGTAAAGGTGAATACATTGACAGCTCGTTTAAAAGAATTGATATCAAAAATCACGTTCTGCAAGGCGAAAACGAGCTGATAATAAAGCGCAGATTTTATCAGCGGCAAAAGGTGTACGACGTTTTGTTCGGAGAGGACGTTCTTGAAACCGAGCGTAACAAGCTCACCTACGACACCGAGCTTGAAAGTGTTTACCTTGTAGGAGATTTCGCCGTATACAGTGACTGTGAATTTGAAAATTACAAAAATTGCAGAAGAACGGGCGATTCGTTTTATATCGCCGCTTTGCCCGAAAAAGTTTCTAAATCAAGTCTTACCGAACAGGGATTTGCGTTTTATTCGGGAAGCGCAGATTTAAAATTCACCTATACCGCAAACAAAACCAAAGGCGGGCGGTTTATTGTCGATACAAGCTCTTTGCACTGCGTCTTGGCAAGAGTATTTGTGAACGGCGCCGATTGCGGGCCGATAATGTTCCCGCCGTTTAAGCTGGACGTCACCGATTATGTCAAAGACGGAGAAAACAAAATAACCCTGCGTATTTATTCGGGGAACAGGAATCTGCTGGGTCCGCACCATCACCCCGACGGCGAATGCCTTGCGGTTGCGCCCCATTCATTCAGGTGCGGCGAACAAGATGCCGGAACGTATTGCTTTGTTGATTTTGGTTTTCAAAATGACTGAAAAACATTTGACATAACAGGGTGTTTGCCTTATAATTAAATTGTTATTTAAACCACTACAGAGAGGATGTTTATATGTTAGTATCAGCAAAGGAAATGTTGACTAAAGCAAAAAAGGGGAAATATGCTGTCGGTCAGTTCAACATCAACAATCTTGAATGGACTAAGGCTGTCCTGCTCACGGCGCAGGAAAACAATTCGCCTGTTATTTTAGGCGTTTCCGAAGGCGCAGGCAAATACATGGCGGGCTATAAAACCGTTGTCGGAATGGTAAACGGTATGCTCGAAGAACTGAATATTACAGTTCCCGTTGCGCTCCATCTTGACCACGGCAGTTACGAAGGCGCGCTCAAATGCATTGAAGCCGGATTTTCTTCTATCATGTTCGACGGCTCTCATTACGATATAAACGAAAACATAGATAAAACAAAAGAGCTTATAAAAATCGCCTCGGAAAAGGAAATTTCCGTAGAGGCGGAGGTTGGTTCCATCGGCGGCGAGGAAGACGGCGTTATCGGCGCGGGCGAGGTTGCAGACCCCAACGAGTGCAAGATGATTGCAGACCTCGGCGTTACAATGCTTGCCGCGGGAATCGGAAACATCCACGGCAAATATCCCGAAAACTGGGCGGGACTTAATTTTGACGTTCTTGCTGATATTCAAAAACTGACAGGCGCTATGCCGCTCGTTCTGCACGGCGGTACGGGAATCCCCGAGGATATGATTAAAAAGGCTATTTCGCTCGGCGTTTCCAAAATTAACGTTAACACCGAATGCCAGCTCAGCTTTGCCGCTGCAACCCGCAAATATGTTGAAGCGGGCAAGGATTTACAGGGCAAGGGATTTGACCCGAGAAAGCTTTTGGCTCCCGGATTCGAGGCCATCAAAGCTACTGTTAAAGAAAAAATGGAGCTTTTCGGCTCTATCAACAAAGCGTAACGGCTTTATTATAATAAGAATAAAACTCTGTATCAAAAGGGCGCTTCATATCAGTGGGCGTCCTTTTAGTTTTTAAAGAACGGACGAGTGTACAATGCACTATGTAAAAGCTAAAGGGATATTGTCCGCTAAAACGGCATGAATTTATACCGTGGATGCACTCACGGCTGTATTCACTGCGGCTCCAGAAGCAAATGTTATCATATATAACATAGTTTTGAGGATATCGAAATCAAGGAAAACGCCGTCGAACTGCTTAACGATGCCCTTAAACGCAAACGAAGAAAGTGTATGATAGGAACAGGTTCGATGACGGATCCGTGTATACCGTTGAAGACGAAATCGGCAATGTCAGAAAAGCGCTTGATTTGATATATAAATACGGTTTCGGATTTACGGTGATTACAAAGTCAAACCGTATTATGAGGGATTCGGATTTACTGAAAAAAATAAATGAAAAATTAAATTGCGTTGTTCAAATTACGATAACTACTTATGACGATGCATTGTGTAAAAAAATCGAGCCGAACGTGTGCGTAACAAGCGAACGCTTTGAGGTACTAAAACAACTGCGCGACGCCGGCATACTGACAGCTGTATGGCTTTCTCCGATATTGCCGTTTATAAACGACACAATGGAAAATATTTCGGGTATTTTGGATATGTGTATTGAAGCAAAGGTTTGCAGAGTTATCTGTTTCGGAATGGGGCTTACTCTGCGCGAAGGGAACATGGGTATTTTTATAATCAGTTTGACAAGCTCTTCACAAATACGAAACAAAGATATATTCACGAATACGGCAATCGGTATATAATCAACAGTCCAAACAAGAATGAGCTGATGAATTTGTTCCACAGTAAATGCGGCAAAAACGGAATAATGCATGATAATGATCAGATATTTGATTTTCTGTCTGCGTTTGAAGAAAAAAACATGCCGAAGCAATTAAGCCTGTGAGACTAAAAACGATTCACACGAATAAAAACGGAAGGCGTAATGCCTTCCGTTTTTATTCGTGTAATTAATTTTATAATATTATTCAACTGTAACGCTTTTCGCGAGGTTTCTGGGCTTATCAACGTCGCAACCGCGCGTTACCGCGCAATAGTATGCAAAAAGCTGGAGTGGAACAACGCCTGCAAGTGGTGCGAACATATCGTCCACATCGGGAATATGCAGAACGTTTTCGACCTCCGAGCCGACATCGCCTGCGTTTTGAGTTATAAACAATACCCTGGCTCCTCGCGCGGTGACCTCTTTTACGTTGCTGACCATCTTGTCAAACAGCGCTTTTTGAGTTGAAACAGCGATAACGGGCATGTTCTCGGTTATCAAAGAGATCGTTCCGTGCTTCAATTCGCCCGCGGCATACGCCTCTGAATGAATGTAAGAAATTTCCTTGAGTTTCAAAGAGCCTTCAAGTGAAAGCGCGTAATCAAATCCGCGCCCTATAAAAAACAGATTTGAACAATTGCAGTAGCTTTCGGCAAGCTTTTTGCATCGGTCGGAAAGACCGAGTGTTTGTTTTATAGTGTCTTCCATTCCGACAAGCTGTGATGTAAGCTTAACTGCGCTTTGCTCGTCAAGCTTTTTATTTGCATAGGCAAGACGTATAGCGAGCAGATACATAACCGCCATCTGAACGGTATACGCTTTGGTGCTGGCAACGGATATTTCCGGTCCTGCCCATGTGTATATAACACTGTCTGCCTCGCGCGAGATTGACGACCCGACGACGTTTACAACGGCGAGCGTATGAACGCCCTGTTTTTTTGCAAGCCTCAAGGCCGCAAGGGTATCCGCCGTTTCGCCCGACTGCGAGATTATGACTATTAAATCGTTTTTGCTTATAATCGGGTCGCAGTATCTGAATTCCGACGCTATTTCAACGTTGACGGGAATACGAGCCAGCTTTTCGATGACCTGTTTTCCGACCATGCCCGCATGCATCGCTGTGCCGCAGGCGACGATATGGATTTTTTCAAAGCCGCGGAGAACATCGTCGCTCAGATGCTCAACTCCCAAATCGGGCAACCCTTTATAAATGTGAGGGGAGATGGTGTCTGAAAACGCTTTTGGCTGTTCAAAGATTTCCTTTAGCATAAAATGGTCGTATCCGCCCTTTTCAGCCGCCGCAACGTCCCAAGTGGCGGTTAAAATTTCCTTGGAAATAACGTTTCCGTCAAGGTCGGTTATTTTTACCTCGTCCTTTGAAATTTCCGCGATTTCATTTTGCTCGATTTGGTAGTAGTTTCTTGTGTATTTTAAAATTGCGGGAATGTCGGACGCGATGAAATTTTCGCCATCGCCCAAGCCGACGATCAGCGGGCTGTCCTTACGGACAGCAAAGATTTTATTCGGGAAGTCGCAGAAGACGATTCCTAAAGCATAGCTACCCTTAACGTCCGAAATAACCTTTTTAATTGCTTTGACAGGGTCTCCGTCGTAATAATAATCGAGTAGCTTTGCCACGGATTCAGTGTCGGTCTGAGAATCGAATGTATAGCCCTTTTCCTTTAAAACCGACTTTAAGTGAAGGTAATTTTCGATTATTCCGTTGTGAACTATTGAAATTTTATCGCTTCCGTGAGGATGCGAATTAACGTCGGAAGGTTCTCCGTGCGTCGCCCAGCGGGTATGACCGATCCCACAGTTTGACTGCGGCTTTCCGACGTTGTTGATTTTTTTCTCCAAAACAGCGAGGCATCCTTTTGATTTTATAGTTCTGATTTTGTCGTTGTCAAAAACAGAGATCCCCGCGGAATCATAGCCGCGGTATTCGAGCTTTTTAAGCCCACCGAGCAGTATATCAACTGCGTTTTTATTGCCTGTATAGCCAACTATTCCACACATAGCCGTGTTAATCCTTTCGGTTAATTTTTTAGCTGTGTTTTGTTGTTTGGTTACCCAAAAGTTTGTCACAGCTTTACGACAAAATAAAAATTGCTTTGCCGCCAAGAGAGCATCCGCCGAAATTTCGATAACTCTCTGCCTCGTTAACCATGGAATATATTTGGTCTGGCGCTTGTTTCAAGCTTTTTCCGAAATACGCTCCTTTCTTATTCGGAAAAGCCCTTAATAAAATTATTTTATACCAAAAAAGACAAAAGTCAAGCCAAGGTTCCAATTCGGCAATCTTATGCAATTTTGTGTTTCCATTTTTTTTATTGTATGTTATAATATTTTTATACGTTCTTAGTTACGGACAAAAATTTTTATATAAGCATTTTTGTTATGAGGTAATACAATTCATATGTCGGATTTGAAAGCTGAATTTTTAAAACTTAAGCGCGAGATTGTTCTGGACGAATTTAAGCAAATGAACAGCATGCAGCAAAAAGCGATTTTTAAAACGGTCGGTCCCGTTTTAATATTGGCGGGCGCCGGAAGCGGGAAAACCACCGTTATGGTAAACCGAATTGCATATATGCTGCGGTATGGTAACACCGTTGAATCGGGATATGTTCCCGATGATATTTCGCAGGACGATATTGATTTATTAAAAAGCTACCGTGACGGCGATGAGTCGGCTGCCGACAGAGTTCACGAGCTTTTGCGGGATGAAAAAATCATGCCGTGGAATATACTTGCCATCACGTTTACGAATAAAGCGGCAAACGAGCTGAAAGACAGGCTTTACAACATGCTGGGCGAATCGGCGCTCGATATCAACACGGGCACTTTTCATTCAACCTGCGTCAGGATTTTAAGGCGTGAAATCCAATGCCTCGGGTATGATTCGCGTTTTACGATTTACGATACTACAGACAGCGTAAGGGTTATTAAGGATTGCTTAAAGGAGCTTGATTTTTCCGAAAAGGAATTTCCTCCTAAGTCGATACTTAACCAAATCAGCATAAGTAAAGACAGGATGGTAATGCCGGAGGAATACGAACAATCCGCCGGGAACGATTTCAGAAAGCAGATAATTGCAAAAGTATATTCGCGTTATCAGAAAAAGCTCGCCTCGGCAAACGCAGTTGATTTTGACGATATTATTATGCTCACCGTACGGCTGTTCGACGAATTTCCGGACATTCTGGAAAAATACCGCGCCAGATTCAAATATATAATGGTGGACGAATATCAAGACACCAATAATATCCAGTACCGTCTTGTGAGTATGCTTTCAGCGCGGCACAGGAACATCTGCGTCGTCGGGGACGATGATCAGAGCATTTATCGTTTCCGCGGCGCAACGATAGAAAATATACTTATGTTTGAAAAGCAGTACGACAATGCGTGCGTTGTCAGACTGGAACAAAATTACCGCTCAACACAGAATATTTTAACCGCGGCGAATGAGGTTATTAAAAATAATTTTGAGCGCAAGGGCAAAAAATTGTGGACTGCAAAGGGCGACGGTGAAAAAATAATCGTATGCAAAACGTCCGACGAACGCGCGGAGGCTGAATATATAACCGAACAGATACTGCAAAACGTCAAAAACGGAATGAAATTTTCCGATCACGCCGTTTTATACAGGATAAACGCGGCGTCGAACAATATAGAAAGAAATTTTGCCCGATCGGGAATCAGCTATAAAATTGTAGGCGGAACAAAGTTTTACGAGCGCAAGGAAATTAAAGACGTGTTGTCATACATGTGCTTTATCAACAATCCTTGGGATATAGTAAGGCTTAAAAGGATCATAAACGAGCCGAAGCGAGGAATAGGCGAGGCTACGGTCAAATCTATAGAGAATATTTCCGAAGGGCTGAATATTTCTCCGCTTGAGGTTATAAAAAACGCAGCTAAATATCCGATGATTTCCAAAAAAGCGTCGGTGCTTGTCCCGTTTGCCGAAATGATTCAAAAGCTCATGGCGTACAGCGAGGAATACACGCTCGATGATTTTTACGACGAGCTTTTGGACGTAACAGGATATTCGTTGCATCTTGTTTCGCAGGGTGAAGAAGGAAAATCGCGGCTTGAAAATATAAATGAGCTTAAATCGAATATCATTAAATATATGCAGGAGAATGAAAACGCCGAGCTTTCCGGATTTTTGGAGGAAATCGCGCTTTACACCGATTTAGACAGCTTAAACACCGATTCAGACTGCGTTGTTTTGATGACCGTTCATTCCGCGAAAGGGCTTGAATTTCCGAATGTGTTTTTAGCCGGCATGGAGGACGGGATATTCCCGAGCCGCCTCAGCATGGGCAGTATAGACGATATGCAGGAGGAACGTAGGCTTGCGTATGTTGCGATAACGCGCGCAAAGGAAAAGCTTTACATAACAAATGCTTCGCAAAGGGTTCTTTTTGGGCAGACAATAAGGAACGCACCGTCTATATTCCTGTCAGAGCTGCCGGGTGAAGTGTGCGAACGCACAGACCTAACGGGCTTCGGCGGCAGTGACAGCTATTACAGTAAAGGAACAGTTTCAAAGAAATACGGTTCGTCTGCGCCCCGCGCTAAAACATATTCCGCACACATGGTCAAAAAGCCGAAATCGGCTGCCGTTATTGATTATACTGTGGGAGATTATGTATCTCACGCTGTTTTCGGCAAAGGCGAGGTGTTGAAGGCCACTCCCATGGCGAACGACATTATGGTGGAAATCAAATTTGAAAAGGCGGGAGTTAAAAAGCTGATGGCAAATTTTGCAAAGCTTTCAAAAATCTGATTTTTTGGTAACGAAAATTAAATCCTTTCATAATATGTATTGAGGCAAACGCTTTAATACTTTTTTGGGAGGATTTTATATGCCGGAAAACAATTGCTCACCGCTCAGCTCATGCTCAAGCACCTCGTTTAAAGAGGCCGTGTGCATAGACGCCGGAAGGATATTCGATTCTTGCAGCGACAAAGACTGCTTAGAAGACTTGCAGGTCAATTTTGCATCTGATGCGCAGGCGGTTATCGACAACGCAATGAATGTTAAAACGCGCAAAATTGAAGTACTTAACGTTTATATGGACATCGAACCCGTTCCCTTTAACAAAGGGTTCTATTCGGTAGATATGACGTTTTTCTTCAATGTTGAGTTGGAAGTATTTACTTGCCCCGCTTCTTCGCCTACGTGTGTTGACGGTCTTGCCGTTTTCAGCAAAAAGGTGATTCTTTACGGAAGCGAGGGAAACGTCAGAAATTTCAGTTCCGATCGGTCGGGGATGACAGAGGATTGCTCTTCGCCGAACAATCTGCCCAAAGCAAGCGTTCAGGTGGTGGATCCGATATGCCTTTCCACCAAGCTGTGCGAATGCAGGCAGCGTAAATACGAGCCGGTTATTTCCATACCCGACGCTATCGCGTGCAGATACAACGGCGATTTTTGCCGCTGCGAGCCGTCTAAAACCGTGCTTGTTACCATGGGGCTGTTCTCTATAGTGCAGCTTGAACGCTCTGTTCAGATGATGGTTCCCGTTTATGACTACAGTGTTCCCGATAAGGAATGCGTTGCAACGTCAGATGATCCGTGCGAGCTCTTTAAACGGATAAAATTCCCCGTAAACGAGTTCTTCCCTCCGCGCTTAAGCGAAATGGAGGATGAATCTGCGGGAGGCTGCTGCAACAACTGACAGATATCTGATAACGAATAGCTGCGCGGAAGCTTGCCTTTTCGGGCAGGCTTCCGCGAATATCTGCCTGACAAGGCAGGATATATGATTCAAAAAGGAAAGGACGATATAAAATGAAAGTTACGCTGCTCGCTCACACCCCAAATCCCGAAAAAATGATAGCCTGCTCCGCCAAGCTGTGCTACAGCTCAAGCACGGTGGGAACTCTGCTCGACGGGCTGACCGAGGAAAAGTCCGCGGCATTTGTTGAAATGCTTGCCGACATGGGGCATGAAAGCCCTATAGAACACGCTTCATTCACCTTTGGGATAGAGGGTGTTTCGCGTTCGCTTCTTGCGCAGATAACAAGGCATAGAATAGCGTCGTTCAGCGTTCAGAGCCAGAGATATGTAAAGGAAAATGAATTCAGCTTTGTAACTCCGCCCGAAATAGAAAAGGATTCAGAGGCGAAGTCGGAGTTTTTAAAGGCGATGGACAACGCTATTGATTCTTACAACAAGCTTGCAGATATCTTGTCGGACAAGCACTATAAAATGTTTATAAAGCAGGGCGAGAGTGAAAAAAAGGCGAAGTCCAAAGCAGAGAAAAAAGCTATTGAAGACGCGCGCTTTGTTCTTCCAAACGCATGCGATACGCAGATGGTTGTCACCATGAACGCACGCAGCCTGATGAACTTTTTCAAGCACAGATGCTGTAACCGCGCTCAGTGGGAAATAAAAGCCGTGGCGGATGAAATGTTAAGGCAGGTGTATGCGGTGGCGCCCACTTTGTTTAAAAACGCGGGTCCGTCATGTGTGCGCGGGGGATGTACCGAGGGAAAAATGTCCTGCAAAAAGGCAAATGAAATGAAAGAATTTTACAGTAAGTTAAAGGATTTGAAGCAAAATGCGTAAACTATATGTTATAGACGGTCTTGACGGTTGCGGTAAATCCACACAGGCGGAGCTTACGGTGAATAAGCTTACGGATTTGGGTTATAAGGCAAGGCTTGTATCGTTTCCTGACTACAAAGAGCCGTCGAGCGCACTTGTGAGAATGTATTTAAACGGCGAGTTCGGCAAAAACGCGGACGATGTCGGGGCATATGCCGCGTCTGCGTTTTATGCGGTGGATAGGTACGCTTCCTTCAAAAAGCACTGGCGCGGCGATTACGAAAGCGGAACGATTATCATTGCAAGCCGATATGTGTCGTCCAATATACTGCATCAGATGGGCAAGCTTCCCGACGGCGAGTGGAGCGGCTTTATAGATTGGCTCGATGATTTTGAGCATGTTAAAATGCAGCTTCCGCGCCCCGATAGAATATTTTATCTTGATATGCCGCGCTCGGTCGCTGACGCGCTTATTTTGTCCCGGTATGGCGGAGATGAAGAGAAAAAAGACATACACGAAGCAAACACGGCGTATCTTTTAAGGTGTGAGCAAGCCTCTGCTTATTCCGCGGATAAGCAGGGGTGGGAGGTCGTTTCATGCAGCGACGGCGAAAAGCCGCTTGATAAAGAAACAATCAACAGTGAAATATTAAACAGAATTTTGATCGATTTGAAAGGAATCGAATAACAGCATGATAGATTTTAAAACTATAGATATATCCGACAGTGAATGGATCAATAAATGCCTTGAAGAATCCGATTTTCAGGGGTGCGAGTATTCTTTTGCCAACAATTTTATCTGGAGCGAGGTATCGGCTATAGAAGTCGCGCATTTTTCGGGAAGATATGTTGTTAAGTGGGGCGAGGAAGAGCCGTCGTTTTTGTTTCCTGCGGGCAGCGGCGATTTGAAAGAGTGTATCGACGGCATAATAGATTATTGCGGACAGAACGGATATAAGCTGAAATTTTACGACGTCCCTAAATCGGCATGCGAACAGCTTTTGATTGTGTATCCCGATGAGTTTGCAGCCGAGCCCGACCGCGATTCTTATGATTATATCTACAAGGTTTCCGACTTGACAGAGCTAAAAGGGAAAAAATATCATTCCAAGCGCAATTTTATCAACAGATTTAACGGACTTGATTGGCAGTTTGAAAAAATCACCGGGGAAAATATCGGCGAATGTGTCGAGATGAGTAAGCAATGGTGTATTTTAAACGACTGTGAAAACGACGAGTCCAAAAGAAGCGAAGTGCGCGCCGTAAAACGAGCGCTTGAATATTTTGACAAGTTAAATTTCTGTGGAGGGCTTATAAGGCTGGATTCAAAGGTTATAGCGTTTTCAATAGGCGAGCGGCTGAATTCAAATACATTTGTAGTCCACATAGAAAAGGCTTTTTCGGATATCGCGGGCGCTTATCCGCTTATTAATCGGGAAATGCTCAAAGCATTCGCTCAGGATTATGAGTTTGTGAACCGCGAGGACGACGTCGGCTACGAGGGATTAAGGAAGGCAAAGCTTTCATACAATCCGGTTGAGTTGTTTGAAAAATACACTGTTACTAAAAAGTAGAGTGAAAGGACGGTAATAACGATGATTTATGTTTTTTTGGCAAACGGCTTTGAAGAGGTCGAGGCTATAACGCCCATCGATTATTTAAGAAGATGCGATCTTGATGTCAAAACAGTGAGCGTTGAGTCTAAAACTGTCACAGGAGCGCACGGAATAAGCGTTGTATGCGATATCACTGAGAATGAAGTCGAATTATCTGATTTGACTGCGGTGATTCTACCCGGAGGCATGCCGGGAACAGTGAATTTGCAGCAATCCTCGATAGTTAAGAGATGTCTTGAAAAATGTAATGAATCCGGAGGTATTATCGCGGCGATTTGCGCGGCTCCGTCGATTTTAGGAGAATACGGCTTGCTGCGCGGCAGGAAGGCCACTTGTTATCCTGGCTTTGAGGACAAGCTGGAAGGAGCTCAATACGTCGACGAGCCTGCTGTCAGAAGCGGAAATGTTATCACTTCGCGCGGCGCGGGATGTGCAAATCAATTTGCTTTTGAAATTATCAAGGCGCTCTGCTCGGAGCAAAAAGCAAACGAAATAAGCGATTCGATTCGCCGGTAATATGGATAAGAGCGGTTTAAGAAAAGAATTTATCGGCAAAAGAAAGTCTTTACTTTCTGATGAAAAAGCCGGACTTGACGGATTGGTGTTTAAAAACGCGGTCAGTATGCCTCAGTATGTGCGGTCGGACGCGGTGCTTATATATGTATCCTCTGAAATTGAAGTAGATACGTGCAGAATAATATCGCATTCTTTCAAGCTGGGGAAAACAGTTGCAGTTCCGAAATGCATTGACGCTAACGGCGAGATGAAGTTTAAAATTATCCGAGACGAAAATGATCTTTGTAAGGGTATGTTCGGAATATCGGAGCCCAAGGCAGAGTGTCCGGATTTTAACGGCGGATTGGAACGCACTGTTTGCTTTGTGCCCGCGCTTGCTTTTGACCGTTCGGGCAACAGACTCGGATACGGAAAGGGATATTACGACAGATTTTTAAAAGACTTTGGCGGAATCACTGTCGGGCTTTGCTACAGCGATTTTTTAGTTGACGTTTTGCCTGTAAACAGTTATGATATTAATGTGGATTTTATAGTAACTGAAAACGCGGCCGCCGAAATCAATCAGCGACCGCATTTGAATATTAAAATTGTCAATTAATCCGCAGGCGTATTCTGACAGAGTTTTGCAGTCTGTGAAACTGACATTACGCCGACGTTTCTACGAAACAAGCAAACCCCAATAATAACTGAAAGCTTTATTCTCGGTTTTTATTGATCGCAGTTATTGCCACAGCAACAAATGAGCAGAATAAGAATGATGATCCAAGTACAGTTACCACCGCCGAAACCATTGTTGCACATACTTTTTTCACCTCGCTTTATCTTTACTCTGATTTATCTTATGCCGGCATCTTAATTACTGCTACTTTATCCGAAAGGAAGTTGAGTTTATGGAAGAAAAAAATAACGAATTTGTGCGCGATGATAATCCTGAAATCAAGGATACACCTGCTGACAGCAATTTAAAAGACGCAGAAAAATTGTCGAAATCGGACAATTCACAGACAGCGGCAACGGACAGCTTTGCGCAGTCGCTCGGCTTCGAAGCTTCTGACGACGGTGAAGCTGAACAGTATATAGAAGACGACAATCAGGGAAAAAAGAAAAAGCGTAAAAAAAGGCAGTCAGGCGGGAGTCTGCGCGCCGTTATTTTTATAAGCGTTATTTTGATTTTTTCATTTGCACTTGCCGGCGGAATAATAATGTCTGCTGTAGAAGTAATGGGCATGAAGGTGTCGAGCGACATAGTTCAGGTAAATATTCCAAAGGGCTCAAGTAATCAGGCTATAGCGGAAATTTTAAAGGAAAACAAGATTATTAAATTTCCCACACTGTTCAGATTTGTGGCAAAAAGCGAAGAGGATCAGTTTCATTACGGAGTTTTTACATTAAAACCGGGAATGTCTTACTCGGAAATTTTCAGTATTCTTCAGCAAGAGACGGATGTTGAAGGTGCGTTTGATTTTACGATCGTTGAGGGAGATACTCTGTATTCGATTGCCAAAAAGCTCGAAAAGAAAGGGCTTTGTTCAATGGAGGGCTTCGTTAAGTTTGCAAACAGCGTGTCGTTCGGATATGAATTTGAGCAGTATATAACCGAAGATTCTCTTAAGTTTTTAAAAATTGAGGGATATCTTTTCCCTGATACATACAGGCTTTATGAGGGGCAGGATACCGAAGAAATCTTGAATCTTATATTCGGAAATTTTGACAGCAAAATCACCGAAGAAATGTACGACCGTATGGATGAATTGGATATGACGCTCGAGCAGACGATAACTCTTGCATCCATGGTCCAGAAGGAAGCTGCAAACACTGAGGATATGGCCAAGGTCGCCGGAGTGTTTTACAACCGCTTGAATAATTCCTCGGAATACCCCAAGCTTCAAAGCGATGTCACAGTGGATTATGTAAAAAATGTCATAAAAAAGTATTCCGATGAAAACGACCAGGACGTCAACAACGCCTATAACACATATAAATGCACAGGGCTTCCGGCAGGTCCGATATGTAATCCGGGACTGGATGCGATAAACGCGGCGCTTTATCCCGAAAGCAGTGATTATTACTATTTTTGTGCGGATACCGAAACGGGCGAAGTGTACTATGCGAAAACGCTCGCGCAGCACGAAGCAAATCTTGTTAAGATAGGTCTTGGATGATGAACAGCAGTATTTTGCCAACAGAGGTATTAGCGCCCGCGGGCGATATGGAAAAATTTTATGCCGCCGTTAATTTCGGTGCGGATGCGGTGTATCTCGGAGGAACGGCGTTCGGAATGCGGGCATCAGCCGCAAAGTTTGACGAAGCCGGCTTAAAGCGGGCTATTGAATATGCTCATGCCAAATCAGTGCGCGTATATATAACCTTGAACACGCTCCCTCGAAACGATGAAATCCCGGAACTGCCTGAGTATATAAAGCTGCTTTCAAGGCTCGGAGCGGACGCGGTGATCGTTTCGGACATCGGAGTTTTTTCGATGGTAAAGCAGTATGCGCCGGATATGGAAATACATGTTTCAACCCAGGCAGGAATTGTGAATTATCGGACTGCGAACGAGTTTTATAATATGGGCGCAAAAAGAGTAGTTCTTGCACGTGAGCTTTCGCTAAATGAAATATCAGAAATACGGGAAAAAACGCCATCGGAGCTGGAAATAGAAGCGTTTGTCCACGGTGCGATGTGCATGTCGTTTTCCGGCAGATGTCTGATATCAAACTACATGCTCGGGAGGGACGCTAACCGCGGTGAGTGCGCTCAGCCCTGCCGCTGGAATTATTATCTTGTTGAAGAAAAACGCCCTAATGAATATTATAATGTCTTTGAGGATGACAAAGGCTCCTATATTCTGAACGCAAAGGATCTTTGCATGATCGAGCACATCGATAAGCTTATAAAAGCAGGCGTCACGAGCCTGAAAATAGAAGGCAGAGCAAAGTCCTCGTATTATGTTTCGGTAATAACAAACGCTTACAGGATAGCTGTGGACGAATACTATAAAAATCCCGCGGAGTTTGTCTGTCCGCAGTGGCTTAAAGAAGAGGTAACAAAGGTTAGCCACAGGCAGTATTATACGGGATTTTTCTTCGGCAAACCGAGCGACGGGCAGTATTATGAAAACGGCGGATATATAAGAAATTACGACGTTGTAGCCGTCCTCGAAGAATGTAAAGGCGGATACCTTTACTGTACTCAGCGCAACAAATTTTCTGTCGGAGACGTTGTAGAACTGCTTGAACCGGGGAAAAAATCGGTGGATATCAAGGTTTCTCAAATAATCGAACTTGAAACAGGCGAGAGTGTGAGCGACGCCTGCCATCCGATGGCTAAAATTAAAATCCCGTGCAAGCTGGAATTTAAACAAGGCTCGATTTTAAGAAAGGCCAATGTTTAATACTGCCTACATTCATAGGCTGTATTTGGTATCGGACAGAGCTAGGTGAATGGAATTTGAATATTACCGTATTTAAATCGCAAAGAGTAAAAACCGCCGTCGTTTTTTTGTCGGCTTTTTTAGCGCCGGCAGCGGTATTGTTGCTATGCTATTTTTTGCTGGGATTTTTGCCGTTCGGCGACAAATCGCTGCTTATAATGGACATGTCCAATCAGTATGTCGAGTTTTATGCAGGGCTTAGAGATATACTCGCGGGAAAAACAAGCGTTTTGTTTTCGTGGAATATTGGATTCGGCACAAATCTTTCAGGGCTTGTTTCTTATTATCTTTCAAGCCCTTTTTCTGTGGTGACCGCATTGTTCCCGAACGAACTGCTTCCTTTGGGAATAACCGTGCTTACCGTTTTAAAAATCGGGCTTTGCGGGCTGACATTTTGCGTGTTTTTGCAGGTTAAATACCATAAAATCGGTTTTTATTCGGTTGCTTTTGCGATAATGTACGCGCTTTGCGGATACGCCGTCGGATACGCTATGTGCCTTATGTGGCTGGACAGCATGATTTGGCTTCCGTTTATAATACTGTCGCTCGAGCGCGTTATAAACGGCAAAAGCCCCGTTATGTTTATAGCACTGCTTTTTTTGGAGTTTGTATCAAATTACTACACGGCATATATGGTCGGTATTTTCTGCGTGTTGTATTTCGTATATTACAGCGTTTCGGCTAAAGTTAAAATCGGGATGAAAACCGTATCTAAATTTGTTTTAAGCGCCGTTTTGGCGGGTGGAATGTCGGCGTTTCTGATTTTGCCGACTCTTTACTGCATGCTTAACGGAAAGCTGGGCGATTCAGGATATACCGTCGATCAGATTACGTATTACAATCCGCTTTTGCTGATATCAAAGCTTATGAATCAAAACAGCTATGACGCGATGACAAATGTCGGCACGCCGTTTGTGTATATCGGGCTTTTTTCCGTGCTTATGCTGACCGTGTTTTTTGTTATAAAAGGAATCACGCTACGAGAAAAGCTCGCATCAGCAGGCGTGATGGCGTTTATAATTTTGACAAGCGTGTTTGCAAAGCTTGATTTGGTTTGGCATGCGTTTAAGTATCCCAATTGGTTTCCGTTCAGATACATGTTCGTATTTGCATTTTTCGCCCTGATGTGCGCTTATAAAGCGTTTCTCGTTTGTGCTGAAAAAGAGTCTGACGGCGTGATTTCCAGGCTTGTTTTATCGTTTTCAATTGTTTGCATACTGTTTTTGCTCATGGTAGTGGTGTTTAGCATTAAAATAACCACTGCCGCGTTTAATATCGCGATGGTTGCGGCATTTGCCGTTTTGGTATGCCTGCAAAAAGCGAAGCAAAAGCCGATGAGAATAATTTCAGCCGCTTTGATGCTAATGCTGTGCATTTTCGACGTTGCTTCCAATACGGTGTATATTTACAACAGTTTGGATGAGGATTTTTCATATGACAGCGCTTCGGAATACTCTGCATTTAAGCAGGAGGTTCAGCCGGTAGTCGATTATATCAAATCGTCTGATGACAGTTTTTACCGTGTTGAAAAAACATTTGAACGCAGCAAAAACGATGCGTTTGGGCTGAATCTGAATGGTATCGGTCACTATAGCTCGGCTTACGACAGAAATACAAACAGTATGCTTAAGGGGCTTGGTTTTGCTCAGGATTATTTTTGGTGTTCATATTTGGGGTCTACGCCTCTGACAGACAGTATATTTGGAGTAAAGTACGTCTTGTCGTATGATGATGTTTGCAGCGGTTATACCGATGTTTTTTCGAATGGCGATGTAACGGCGTTTGAAAATCCGTATGCGCTTCCAATAGGGTGTATGGCGAGCTCTGATGTAAAGACATACAGCGTTACCGGGGATCCGTTTAACGCGCAAAATGAGCTTATCAGTTCGATTTTTGGGGAAAATACAGTATGCTTCAGCGAAATTCAGGACGTATCTTCTGCATTGCATAACTGCCAACAGCTTTACGGCGAAGAATACCGATTTTTAAGCGGCGCAGACGGCGAAGAATCGTATATCTCGCTCGATTTTAAATCGGACGGCAAGCCTGTTTACGCGTATTTTCCGAATCCGTCAGACAGCAGAGGAAGCGTGGAGCTTTTTGTAAACGGGGAGTATGTATGCGATTTGTTCACCAGCGACACCGACAGAATTATTTATCTCGGTACTTTTGATGAAAATGAAACTGTAAACGTCACAGTTTCATTTTACAACGAATTTTCGTTTGGCGGCTGGGAGTTTTACTCGCTGGATTTGGATAAGCTGGGGCAGGCTGCCGACGAGCTTAAATCCGGCTCTTTTAATGTAACTGATTATTCAGGAAGACGTTTAAAAGGTACTGTGACCGTTTCGGACGAACGTACTACGATGTTCACGTCGATTCGTTACGACGATGGCTGGAGCGTTTATATTGACGGCGAAAAATGCGCGCTTGACAGTATTGACAACACGCTTTTATGCTTTGATATTCCTGCCGGAACGCACACTGTGGAACTCAAATACACGCCTGAGGGACTTTATTCGGGAATTTTAATAAGTGTTGCGTCGTTTTTGATTTTAGCGTTTATTGTTATTGTAAATATTCGGAAAAATAAAAACCTGAAGTCATAATAAAAAATATCATGATTACAAAAACTCCCGGAGATTTTTTTCCGGGAGTTTTTGTGTGTTTGTATAACAAAGGTTAAGTTTTAAGCAGTTATTTATCCGATTTTAAAAATTCGCAGAAAGCGCGGTACGCCATAAAAGTGTCAAATTTGGATACGACCTCGTACGGAGCGTGCATTGAAAGCACAGGAACTCCGATGTCTATAACGTCAATATTCAGGTTTGCAATATATGCGGCTACTGTGCCGCCGCCGCCTTGGTCAACCTTGCCGAGCTCTGCGGTCTGCCAGCAAACTCCTGCATCGTTCATAGTGTTTCTCACGTATGAAACAAATTCTGCGTTAGCGTCCGATGTTCCTGATTTTCCGCGTGAGCCTGTGTATTTTGTCATTACAACGCCGTGGTTAATGTAAGCTGCGTTGTTTTTTTCATTTACATCCGGAAATGTTGGGTCAAACGCCGCGTTAACGTCCGCCGAGAGGCACTTTGAATTGGAGATTACGTCTCGCGGATTTGCGTTAAAACAATCGGCTAAATCGTAAAGGAAAAATTTGAGATACGAGG
>CAZHWR010000005.1:0-43315 GCA_964536085.1 uncultured Oscillospiraceae bacterium | reverse complement strand
GAAGCCCGGTGTTTCCGTCGCTTCCGGTTTCTTCTTTATCCGTAAGAACAGTAACCGTTGTAAATTCAGGGGAATCGCAGTCTACAGCTGCACGAAACGCCGTGTAGGCGCAAACTCTGTCGTCATGTCCGTATGAACCGATCATACTGCGGTCAAAGCCGAGATCCTTTGCCTTGAAAACAGGGACTGTCTCAAGCTCAGCGGAGAAAAAGTCCTGCTCGACAATACCGTATTTGTCGTTTAAAATTTTCAGGATGTTAAGCTTTACTTTTTCGCTGATATCATCGTCTTTAAAGGGTCTTGAACCTATGAGAATATTTAGTTCCTCGCCCTTAACTCCTTCGTTTAACGTTCGCTTCATCTGGTCTGCCGCAAGGTGGGGAAGAAGGTCGGTAACGCAGAATACAGGGTCGTTTTCGTCTTCGCCGATATTGACTTTGACCTGCTCTCCGTTCGACTTGTATATAACGCCGTGGAGTGAAAGCGGGATAGCCGTCCACTGGTATTTTTTGATGCCGCCGTAATAGTGTGTTTTAAACAGCGCAATCTCATTGCTTTCATAAATCGGAAGTGGCTTTAGATCCAGCCGCGGCGAATCAATGTGCGCGGCGGTGATTTTAACGCCGTTTTCAATCGCTTTTTTTCCGATAACAGAGCATATTACCGATTTGTTCCTGTTAATGTAATAGATTTTATCTCCGGCCGAGTATTCGGCGTTTTTATCAAACGGAACAAAACCGTTTTTGGTTAATTCAGATTTAAAATACTCAGCGGCTTCTCGCTCGGTTTTGGCGGAGTTTAAAAACTCCTTGTAGCCCTCGCAGAATGCGTCGGTTTCCTCAATGACTGAATTGTCGGAAATCAGACAGCCGTTTTTTCTTTCATAAAACAGTTTTTCTTTGAGTTGTTTTGCGTTCATGGTTGCTCATACCTTTCTATCGTTTTAATATATGCTTTCATATACTTTTTTAGCTTTTGCAACTTTGTCTACATAATCCCTTGTGTTGTTTATAGGGATATCGATTATTGAAACGCCGTCTTTGGATTTATCAGGGTCGTTAAGCCAGTTTTTAACATTTCCCCAGCCGGCATGATACGCCGCCACGGCGGTTTCTTCTGTTTGAAATTCATCAATGAGCAGACTTAGGATAAATGTGCCGTATTTGATGTTGGTTTCGGAATCATACAAATCGTCATATGTCGTGCTGTCGTCCTGCTCGTTCATGCGCGACTTTGCCCATTTAAACGTATCGTCAGTTATCTGCATAAGTCCGCGTGCGTTCAGATGTGACTGAGCTTCGGATATAAAGCTGCTCTCTGTGCGTATGACCGCGTATACCAAATTAACGTCCACATCGTATTGTTTGGCGTATTTTTCAACATATTCACTGTATTTAACGGGATATGCGCTTTTATAATAGTGCGACATACCAAGCTCAACAGAAAAAAATGCTCCGAATATAACAGCGGCGAATATTATAATGACTGCAGCTATTTTTGCAGTTTTATTCATCGTATCACAAGCCTTTAATAATTGAATTTATAACTGAGTCTGTATTATTTTGCAGATCGATTTTATCAGAGTTGTTTCTGATAATATAATCGCTTTTTGCAATATAAAATTCATCGTCGTTTTGCGAGTTTATTCGGTTTTGCGCCTGAAGCTCGGATATGGAGTCCCTGTTTATAATTCTTTTCTTTCTTACAGCGCTGTCTGATATAAAAGAGATCGTAGCTTTGCAGAGTCTGTCTGCGCCGCTTTCAAAAAGGGTAGGGGCGTCAAGGATAATCACTCGGTCGGTCGATGCGGAAATTTTTTCCTCAATGTTTTTCAGTATATATGTATTCATGATAGAACTGAGTTTTTCAAGCTTGTTTTTATCCGAGAAAACAATATTTCCGAGTTTTTTACGGTCAAGTGAGCCGTCTTTGAGCAAAATATCGCTTCCGAATGCTTGGGTAACGCGGTTTAAGCACTCGCTTTGAGGCATAACCACTTCGCGTGCGCAAGCGTCGGCGTCGATGATGTAAAATCCGCGGGATTTTAAAAATTTTGCAGCTGTAGATTTGCCCGCGCCGGTTTGTCCTGTAAGCCCTATAATAATTTTGTCATTCATACATCCACCTGATTTTAAAGCTTGCGCACTCTGAACGCCGCCGCGCGGATAAGACGGTTATATACGGCAAGACCTACACCGCATGTTGACGGCGCGCGCGCAAATACCTTTTTTGCTCCTATCTTATCAAGCTCGCGGAGTCTGTCGAACAACATCCGGGCGCAGGCTTCCTCGTCGTCAATTTTGCCGAGAGTGAGGCAGGGAAGCGAAAGCTCTCTTTCCTCGCCGTCGAACACAAGGCAGTATGCGCTATCCGACGCATGGCTTTGCGTATATTCTTTAAATCGGCGGAAATCACCATCTAAAATCTCGACCTCGGCTTTCGGTGCGTAGTGTTTATATTTCATTCCGGGTGAAGCAACCGCCGCGTTTTTTTCAACGCTGTTTAAAACGGCGTTGTCAATGTAAACGTTGTCTACTGCTGTTTTTAGCTGCTCAACGGTTATTCTGCCCGGACGAAGCACTGTAATGCTGTTATACTTTACAGACACCACCGTTGATTCCAGCCCGACTTCGCACGCGCCGCCGTCTATGATAAGCGGAATTTTGCCGTTTAAATCCTCGTAAACGTGCTGTGCGGTTGTTGGGCTGGGTCTGCCGGACAGATTAGCGGATGGAGCGGCAAGCGGTGTACCGCATACTCTGATTATATCCTGCGCGCCCTTGTGAAACGGAAACCGAACGGCAACGGTATCAAGCCCTGCGGTGACGGCGTTCGGAATTTCAGGGGATTTAGGCATGATAATAGTAAGCGGGCCGGGCCAAAATTTGCCTGCTAATTTTTTTGCGGTATCGGAAAATTCCGATACGATGGCTTTCATCATTTCAACGCCGCATATATGCACAATTAACGGGTTATCCTGCGGTCGGCTCTTGGCGGCGAAGATTTTATTTACGGCGTTTGAGTTAAATGCGTCGGCGGCAAGTCCGTAGACCGTTTCGGTAGGAATTGCCGCAATATCGCCGTTTTTGATAAGCTGAGCCGCATATTCATAAGCTGCGGGCGAGCATTTCATTATTTTAGTCTGCATTTTATCTGCTTTCTCAAATTTATGTTTATTCATCCTGTGCGGACAGCTTTGCCGCCTGATCGGCGGTTATAAGCGCGTCGATCACTTCATCTATATTGCCGTTTAAATTATCCTCTAAATGATAAAGGGTGAGCCCGATCCTGTGGTCGGTGAGCCGTCCTTGGGGATAATTGTACGTTCTTATGCGCTCCGAACGGTCTCCGGTACCGACCTGCGATTTGCGCTCGGACGCTATTTGGTCGTTATGCTCGCGCATTTTGGCTTCGTAAAGCCGAGAGCGAAGCACCTTCATAGCCTTGTCCTTGTTTTTGTGCTGGCTTCTTTCGTCCTGGCATTCAACTACAACGCCGGACGGGATATGCGTTATTCTTATAGCGGATTCGGTTTTGTTTATATGCTGTCCGCCTGCGCCTCCTGCGCGAAAGGTATCGATTTGTAAATCAGTGGGGTTTATTTCTATTTCAACATCCTCCGCCTCGGGCAGAACAGCCACGGTAACCGTCGAAGTATGAATTCGCCCGGAGGCTTCCGTATCGGGAACGCGCTGCACTCTGTGAACACCGCTTTCGTATTTAAGCCGTGAATATGCTCCTTCGCCGTCGATACTGAAGCAGACTTCTTTGAATCCGCCGAGCTCGGTTTCGTTTGCGCTTATAATCTCGGTTTTCCAGCCCTTTGCTTCAGCGTACATCGAATACATTCTGAAAAGCGTGTTTGCAAACAGCGCGGCTTCTTCGCCGCCTGCTCCGCCGCGGATTTCAATAATTACGTTTTTATCATCGTTAGGATCTGTGGGCAATAAAAGAATTTTAAGCTCTTCGGAAATCTTTTCGGTTTTTTCCTTGTTTTCCTCCATTTCCGAAACAACAAGCTCTTTAAAATCGCGGTCGAGTCCGCCTGCGTCTAGCATTTCCTTGGCTTCTTCAAAAGCTGATTTTGCTTTAGTGTATTCGCGGTATTTTTCAATAAGCGGAGTTAAGCTTTTATACTCTTTCATCAGCTTTTTATATTGTTCGTTGTCGCTTACGACCTCCGGGTCCATAAGCTTATTGTTGATTTCCTCGTATTTTTCTTCTGCTGTGCGCAATTTGTCAAACATAGTGCTACTGTAAATCCTTCCATTGTAATATTTTAATAGTCAATTTAATCCCGAATGATTTTTTTAATATTTTTTTCAGCTTTACTGCGCTGAATCATAATTTCATGGCCGCACTTTGTACATTTGATTTTAAAATCCATTCCCACACGCAAAACAACAAATATATTTTCGCCGCAGGGATGAGGCTTTTTCATCAAAAGCCTGTCGCCGACATTAACGTCCATAAAAAAATCGTCTTCCTTTCCGACAATATACACTTTAGTATAACACTATCTCGTTGTAAAAATCAATCATTGTCACCGTCTTTTTTAGGCTTAATTTTAGAAAGGGGAGTGCTTGTTGAAGCGTCTTCGAGCTGCTTGCTGGAAACATGTGTATATATCTCGGTTGTTCCAACGTTAACATGCCCCAAAATTTCCTTTAAAACACGTATATCAACATTGCCGTACTGATACATAATCGTCGCGGCAGTGTGACGGAGCTTGTGCGGAGAGATACCCATTCCGGAAAGTCCGGCTTTTCTTAAATTCGCTTCGACGATTTTTTCAACGCTTCGGTTTCCGATACGTGTTCCGTTTCTGGTTAAAAACAGCGCATTCTTTTCTTTTATAATTTTTAACTTATTTCGTTCTTTAAGATAATCGGCTATAGCGTCTATACATGCCTGATTCAGGTAAACAATGCGTTCTTTATTGCCTTTGCCTAAGAGCCGCAAAGTGTTGTCGCGTATATCGCTCAGATTGATTCCTACAAGCTCAGACAGTCGCATTCCGCAGTTGACAAACAGCGTTATAATGCAGTAATCGCGGGATTTAAAGCTACCGTCAACGGCGTTTAAAAGCTCGATGCTTTGGTCGAGCGTAAGATATTTTGGCAGAGATTTTTTGCTGGACGGTATTTCGAGATTTTTGGCAGGATTTTCTTCAAGCAGATTCAAATTGTTGGTAAGGTGCTTGAAGAAACCCCTTATAGAAGAAACTTTGCGCGCGCGTGTGACCGAGGAATTGGAACGGTCGGATATTGTAAAGTGCAAAAACTCGTAAATATCCGATAGGGTGATTTTTTTAATAAGCTCGATACCGACATCGGTGATATCGATTTTTGAAAATTCGGTATCAGACGGACAGAGCTTATAAAACTGCTTGATAAACCGAAAAAAGGTTTTTAAATCAATGCAGTAGCCGTTGACTGTTTTGACCGAACGACCTTTAATAGTTTCCATATAAAGAAGATAATCTTTCAGAATTTTAGGACAGTCGGAATAGTCGATATGTTTTTCAGCCAAAAAATCACCCCGAATAAATTAAATTCCTGAATAAGTACGTCAATGAAAGCTATATCTGACTCACAGTGTTAAGCTTTGCGTTTTTAGTTGTTTAAAAATTTTGCCTCTCCTAGTTCGCTAAATTTTTATTTAGCGAACTTACGTATATTTAAATTATACTCTCTTTCTTTTAGAATGTCAAGCTGAGTTTCGCGGTAATAGTCATACATATAAGTTTGCTTAAAAATACTTCTACGTGATAATAAAAAATAAAAGACAAGAAACATCTTGCTCCCTGTCTTTTATTTTACGGATTCGTTTAGCAGGTCACCTTGTGGAAAACCTTTTTGCCTTTTTTAATAACAATCTCGTTTGCAATTGCGTCTTTTGAAATCTGAGTTTTCGGATCGGTTATTTTTTCGCCGTCGACAGAAACTCCGCCCTGCTGAACAATGCGTCTGGCGTCGCTGTTTGACGAGCAGATTCCGACCTTGGTAAGCAGAGTCAATATTCCGATTGCGCCGTCTGTAAAATCGTCATCGGAAAGCGTGGTGGACGGCATATTTGCAGAGACGCTGCCCTGCGCAAACAAGCTTTTTGCCGTTTCAAGCGCTTGGTTTGCGGCTTGTTCGCCGTGAACCATTTTTGTAACCTCGTACGCCAGCATTTCTTTTGCTTTGTTGAGTTCGCTTCCCTGCCAGCTTTCCATTTTTTCAATTTCTTCAATGGGAATGAACGTTAAAAGCTTCAGGCAGTTTATAACATCGCCGTCGTCAACGTTTCTCCAATACTGGAAGAAATCGTATGGCGATGTTTTTTCCGGATCAAGCCATACCGCGCCGCCTTCGGTTTTACCCATCTTTTTGCCCTCTTTGGTGGTGAGCAAGGTCAACGTCATACCGTAAACCTCTTTTTGCTCGCAACGGCGCACAAGGTCGATACCGCCAAGGATATTAGACCATTGGTCATCGCCTCCGAGCTGCATTTTGCAGTCATATTCACGGTTTAACTGCAAAAAATCGTAGCTTTGCATAAGCATGTAGTTAAATTCCAAGAAGCTGAGACCTTTCTCAAGCCTTGTTTTAAAGCACTCTGCGGTAAGCATTTTATTTACAGAAAAATGAACGCCGATTTCGCGCAGAAAGTCCATATAATTGAGATTCAAAATCCAGTCGCCGTTTTTGAGCATGAGCGCTTTGCCGTCGCTAAAATCAATAAAGCGGGACATCTGTTTTGCAAAACACTCGGCGTTGTGATCGATTTCCTCCTTGGTAAGCATCTTTCGCATATCGGTTTTACCCGTCGGGTCGCCTATCATAGTCGTTCCCGTTCCCAAAAGTGCTATAGGACGGTGTCCTGCTTTTTGCAGATGTGACATAACTACCAACTGCAAAAAATGTCCTACATGCAGGCTGTCCGCTGTTGCGTCAAAGCCTATATAAAACGTTGCATTTTCATTTTCCAAAACGTTTTTTATCTTGTCCTCATGGGTCATCTGAGCGATGAGGCCACGCCTTTTAAGCTCTTCAAATACTGTCATTTTACTGCTCCTTATTTAATTAAATATTTTGTAATAATAAAACCCTCTGCAAAATTGCAGAGGGTGAAAAATCACGGTACCACCTCTGAACACGGCAAATCTCGCGAAAAACCGCCTCAGCGGGTGCAAAAAAATCGCACTCCAAAAGCTGTAACGGGCTTTTCCCGACCTGCCCTACTTATTTCAGGCGGCAACTCAAAGAGGTAATTCACACTGAAAACGGTATGCCCTCGCAGCAAAACGGGCACTCTCTGAAAGCTCAAATCAACAGTGCTACTGAATCTTATCACAGTTTTTTTAAATATGTGGTTTTTAATAATATATCCCAAAATTCAAGGATTGTCAAGGATGATATTATCAAATGGCGCCATCATGTACGCTATTTCCCATGTGCCATTTTGAGCATTTCCTCGGCGTTTTTAAGCGTAAGCTCGGTGATGGTGTCAGTTCCGATGATTCGTGCAAGTTCATTTTTTCTGCCGTCAAAATCAAGCTCTGCGATCTCGGTGAAGGTTCTATCATTTTTAACTGTTTTGCTTATTTTCATATGATTGTCGGCAAGCGCCGCTATCTGCGCGGAGTGTGTAACACAGATGACCTGACGGTTTTGCGAAACCTGACGCAGCTTTAGTCCGATTTTCTGCGAGCCGGAGCCGCTGATGCCGGTGTCAATCTCATCAAAGATAAGGGTCGGGATATTGTCCTTGTCGGCGAGCGTGCTTTTTATAGCGAGCATTATTCTTGAAAGCTCGCCTCCGGAAGCGATTTTTGATACAGGCTTCGGGAGTTCACCAGGATTGGTTGAGATTAAAAACTCAATTTTGTCTGCTCCGTTAGCGTTTAACGGCGTTTCTGTGAACCTTATTTCCAAGCTTACGTTGGGCATATCAAGAAATTTCAATTCTTCCGATACAAGTCTTGTGAACTTTTGAGCCGCTGCAAGTCTTGATTTACTAAGCTGAGACGCACGCTTGTTCAGTTCGTTTTCGGCTTTTGAAATTTGACTTGCCAGTTCTGCTTTAATTTCGTCAGACATTTCGATTTCGCCGAGTTGTTTCTTCGCGTTTTCGCAAAATTCCAAAATCTGCGAAACATTTTGTCCGTATTTGATTTTCAGCTTGTAGATTTCGTCAAGCCGCGATTCGACGCGGTTTATTTCGTCTTCGTCAAAGTCGAGGTTTTCCAAAATATCCCTTACCTCTGACGAGCATTCTGAAAGCTCGATCGACAGCGACTCTACCCTTTCGCCAAGCTCTGAAAGCGCGGGATAATACCCCCCCGCCGTTGAAATATCGTACGAAGCGTCCGACAGTAGTCCGGCAGCGCCGTCAAATTCGTCTGTGCCGAATAATTTTTCATAAGCGGAGCTCAAACACCCTGCGATTTTAGAGAAATTTTTTATCGCGTTATGCCGTTCGTTAAGTTCTTGTTCTTCGTCAACCGAAAGCTCTGCCGACTCGATTTCGTTTATTTGATAAGACAATAAATCGATTTTCTGCGCTTTAAGGCTTTCGTCGTCGTTAAAGCTTGACAGCTTTTGGCAGAGTGTTTTATATTCGGTGAACAGTGCAGCGTATTCCTCGCGCTGTTCGCTCAGCCTGGCGAACATGTCGAGCAGATATATGTGGTTTTCCGATGACATTATGATTTGATTATCGTGCTGGCCGTGTATGTTTATAAGTTCCGATCCCAGTTCTTTTAAAGCAGAAACCGCAACCGGGCGCGACATTATCCTTGAGCTGCTTTTACCATCGCAGGAGACCTGACGCTCAACGATTATTTTCTCCTCGGGTTCAATCCCGAATTCAATTAGTTTTTGTGCTGTATGCTCTGAATAATCGGAAAATGAAGCAATTATGACTGCTTTTTGAGCCCCTGAACGTATAATATCCTTAGAGGTTCTATGTCCTAAAATAGCGTTGATAGCGTCGATAACTATTGATTTTCCCGCACCTGTTTCACCCGTGAAAACGCATAAACCTTTTTTAAAATCAATACTTGCGCGTTCAATAACAGCAAGATTTTCGATATATAAATTTGTAAGCAAAAAATCACCCTATTTCGAGTAAAATTCTGAAATCCTGCTTGTAAAATCAAGCGCCTTATTTTCGGTTTTAAACAACACAAAAATTGTATCGTCACCGGCGAGCGTTCCTACGATAGAATCAAAGCCCATTGAATCGATAGCGGCGCATGCCGCCTGCGCCATTCCCACATGGCATTTAACGACCGCCGTATTTCCCGCCCAGTCGGCTGAAACAACGCAGTCGGACAATATTGAAGCATATTTGTTCTTCAGCGTCTGCAAGGCAATATTGCTGTTCGGCTGATAACGATATCCACCGTCAGCGGTGACGGTTTTAACAAGGTTGAGCTCATTTATATCGCGAGACACAGTGGCCTGCGTAACGTTGAAGCCTTTTAATCTTAAAAGACGTAAAAGTTCCTCCTGTGTGTCGATATCGTTTTCTTTTATCAATGTTAAAATTGCGGCATGGCGCTTTGCTTTCAAAGATATTCACCTTCTGTTCAGAAATTTTTTGTTGATGACGTCGTAAAATTCGTGTTTATCTATGTTTATAAGCTTAACGCTGAGCTCGCTTTTTGATATGGTTAAAACATCGCCGTGGCAAAACTCAAATACGTTTTCGCCGTCGACTGTTATAAACACTTCTGAATTGCCGTCGCCCAGCCGCACAGACAGGGTGTTGTTCGGCGAAAAAATGATTGATCTGTCAAACAGTGAGTGCGGACATATCGGAGTCATGATAATACAGTCTATTGACGGATCGACTATAGGGCCTCCTGCCGAAAGCGAATAGCCAGTCCCTCCCGACGGGGTTGAAAAAATCAGACCGTCTGCCCTATAAGCGCCTATGGTGTCGCCGTTGCATTCCACACTTAAATCTACGATTTTGGAAAGCGCTCCTTTTGTTACTGCTGCGTCGTTAAAGACTGTGTATTCCTTGGTGCTGCACGCATGAGTGTGTGTTACTTTAAGCATCATACGTTTATCAAATTCGTAATCGCCGTTGACGATATTTCTCAGCAGGTCAAGCTCGTTTGGCTCAAGGCTTGCCAAAAAACCAAGCCGACCAACATTTACTCCCAAAATAGGCTTATTTGCGTCTGCAGCATGCTTTGCCGAGTGGATTATAGTGCCGTCTCCTCCGACGGCGATTATAATGTCACACGCGTCAAGAGCGGAGAAAAATTCTGTAAATTCGCAGCCTGAGCAGGAGCAAACGCTTTTGTATTTTTCGCTCATGTAGGTTTTAACGCCGAGCTTAGCGAGTACACCGCATATGTCTGTGACGACGCTTTCGGTGTTACATTTTGAAAAATTAGGTATCAAAAGCACATTCATATGCGTGTCCTCCGTCAATCAAATATTCTGCTGGGTATTGAAAGCCTTATGTGAATTGTAAACAACGTTTTTAGCCGTGTTTTCGTCTATATCAGAACGCTTGTCTGATTTTTCAATGTAAAAAAGATACTCGATGTTTCCCTCGGGACCGCGTATCGGCGAATAGTCGATGTCGATAACGCAAAATCCTATTTCAGTGCAAAACCTCAGTATTTTATTTACTACCTCTAAATGGATCTCAGGCTCGCGCACAACGCCCTTTTTACCGACCTTGCCCTTTCCTGCTTCAAACTGCGGCTTAACCAAAACCACCGCTTTTGCATCTTGATTTAAAAATCTGTACAGCACAGGCAGCACAAGCGTTAACGAGATAAAAGAAACGTCCACGCTCGCGAAATCGCACGGCTCGTTTACCTGCTGTTCAGTCAAATATCGCACGTTAGTCCTTTCAAGATTAACAACGCGTTCGTCGTTTCTCAGCTTCCATGCAAGCTGACCGTAGCCAACGTCGATCGAATATACTCTCGCCGCGTTGTTTTGAAGCATACAGTCGGTAAAGCCGCCCGTCGACGCGCCTATATCCATACACACCGCGCCGTCAAGGCTGATACCGTGCTTTAACATGGCTTTTTCGAGCTTTAATCCGCCGCGGCTTACATATTTGAGCTTGTCCGCTTTAACGGTGATTTTATCATCGGGCTTTATCATTGTGCCTGCTTTATCGCATTTTTCGTCGTTAACAAAAACGTCACCCGCCATAATTATTGCTTTTGCTTTTTCGCGGCTTTCGCAGAGACCGCGCTGAGTAACTGCGACGTCAAGCCTGATTTTATTTCCCAAACCGAGTTTCTCCCTGTGTTATTTTTTTCACCATAGACGCACTGTCCAATCCGTATTTTTCCAGAGCCTGCCTCACTGTTGATTGCTCGGCAAAGCAGTTATCAAACGCAGATAATGAAAAATGTCCTGTGAATCCGTTTTCATAAAGCAAATTCTCAAATGTTTGACCTATTCCCCCCTGCTTTATGCCTTCTTCAAAGAAATAGACATTTTTATATTTTAATGCGGGAATTATTGCGTTTTCAGAAAGCTGGGTGATTTTTAAAAGCTTTAATACTGAACATGCTTTTCCGCGACTTTCAAGCTGTTTTAACGCGCTGTATGCCTCGTTAAAAAGTCTGCCATAGGTGATTATAAGATTATCGGCTTCGCCGTTTTCGATATAATAATAATCATCATATCCGTTTTCGGCGTTTTTTGGAATATTGTATTCCGATTCGTCCGCACCCTTGGGATACCGCACGGCTACAACGCTTTTTTCGCTTAAAACCGCTTTTTCAATGAAGTATTCAAGTTCAGAAAAATCAGACGGTGAATAAACGGTTACTCCTGGTATCATATTTAGCATTGCCGCGTCAAACAGACCCTGGTGGGTCTCGCCGTCTTCCCCTACTATTCCGGCACGGTCTATCAGCAACACCACGTGCGTGGATTCAATAGCGCAGTCGTGCAGTACCTGATCAAATCCGCGCTGTAAAAAGGTTGAATATACCGCAAAGACGGGGATCATGCCGCCCGCCGCAAGCCCGGCAGAAAAGGTTATTGCGTGCTGTTCGGCTATTCCTACATCAAAAAATCTGTTTTTGAATTTAGCATAAAACCGGTCAAGTCCGGTGCCGTATTTCATGGCTGCGGTTACAGCGCATATGCTTTCGTTATGCTCCGCCAGCTTTGCAAGCGTGTTGCCTGCAACTGTTGAAAAGCTGTTTTCCGCGGCGATGTCAGGATTCCCGCTTTCCACGTTGAAGGTGGAAATCCCATGATACGCTCCCGGATTTTTTTCGGCATAGGAATATCCCTTGCCTTTAACGGTATCAACAAGCATGAACACAGGTTGATCCGAAGCCTTGGCATATGCAAAAGCGTCGGACAGCTCGTTAAGATTATGACCATCTATGGGACCTATATATGTAAATCCCAAATCCTCAAAAAAAGTGCTGTGATATATTGCGTTTTTGATGGCTGATTTGCTTCCCCGCAAAATCTTTTTAAGCGGTTGTCCGAGAACAGGAGTCTTGTCCAAAACCGCGGTAAGGTTATTTTTGAATTTCAAATATACGGGTTTTGAGCGGATCAGGGAAAGATACTTTGCAAACGAGCCGACGTTTTTCGATATTGACATTGCGTTGTGATTTAAAACCACTATGAAATTCTTTACATTAAGCGCGTTGTTAAGCGCTTCATAGGCCATCCCGCCGGTGAACGCACCGTCGCCTATTACGGCGACGGTATAATTGTTTTTGCTTTTAAACTCACTCGCCTTGGCAAGCCCTATCGCCGCCGAAAGCGATGTTGAACTGTGCCCGGAAATAAATGCGTCGTGCTCACTTTCGCTTCGTCTTGTAAAGCCGCACAGTCCGCCCTGCGAGCGAAGCGTTTGAAACTTATCCCTCCGCCCGGTGATGAGCTTGTGAACATATGACTGATGTCCTACGTCCCAAACGATTTTATCCTTGGGTGAATCAAAAGCGACATGCAGTGCGACGCTTAATTCGACAACGCCGAGATTAGACGCCAAATGCCCGCCTGTTTTTGATACGGAATCAAGCATAAATTTCCTTGCCTGACGGCAGTATTCCTCAAGCTGGGCATCATTTAATTTTTTTAAATCATCCGGTGAGTTTACAAAATCCAAAAGTGAATAGCTCATTACTGCGAATCCTTTCAGGCAAAGCTTCAGTTAACGGGAACTATCATCGCTATTATTATTCCCAAAAGCGCACCGCCGAGTACCTCAAGCGGCGTGTGCCCCAGAAACTCTTTGAGTTCCTTTTGTTCGGCGGATTCATCATCGTCCGCTTCATCCTTGCGGTTTTTTATCATTTCGTTTAAGACCTTCGCGTGTTCTCCTGCCGCACGGCGAACTCCGGTCGCGTCGTACATTACGATAGCGGCGAAGATAAACACTATGGCAAATTCCGCGGAGGAAAAGCCGCTGTGCCTTGATATTGCGATAACGAGACTGCATACGGTCGCCGTGTGCGCGCTGGGCATTCCGCCTGCGCCGAACATGCGCTCCAAATTCAGTTCTTTGGTTTTTATAAATGTGAGCAGAGTTTTAATAACCTGCGCGGAAAGCCACGCGAGCAAGGCTGTGTTCAGAACATAATTCTGAAACAGCGCTCTTAAAGGCGGTATGCTGTATTTCATAATCATTGATAATCCATCCCCGGCGTTAAATCTGAGCTAAAATGTTCTGCCCAGCAATTTTTTTGCATATTCAGATAAAAATTCGGTGTTGTCAAATCGGTTCAAAATGTCAAGCGCTTGGTTTGTGTATTTGACTGCGGTATTTTTGGCGTTTTCTATTCCGCACAGTGAAACATATGTTGTTTTTCCGTTCTGAGCGTCGCTTCCGATAGGCTTTCCAAGCTCATTTTGGCTGGCGGTAACATCGAGAATATCATCGACTACCTGAAAAGCGAGACCGAGCTTTTCGCCAAAATTTCCGGCGGTCGTAATTTGTTCATCCGATGCGCCGGCGGCAATCGCGCCCAGCTTGCATGAACAGCTGAGTAAAGCACCCGTTTTAAGCAGATTTATGTTGTCTAAAATTTCCTCGTTCGTCTGCCTGTTTTCGTATTCCAGATCGATGACCTGTCCGCCGATCATGCCGTTTATTCCCGCGGATTCCGCGAGTGCGCTCACAGCTTTTACCTTTGCCTCATTTCCGAGGTGTTCAGCATTTGATATCGATCCGAACGCCATGGTCAACAGTGCATCGCCGGCCAAAAGGGCGTTCGCTTCGCCGAATTTGATATGGCAAGAGGGCTTTCCTCTGCGAAGGTCGTCGTCGTCCATGCAGGGAAGGTCGTCGTGTATAAGCGAATATGTGTGAATCATTTCCAGGGCACACGCAAAATCGACAGCCGCCTTATAGTCACCGCCTAGAATGCGGCAGAATTCCAAAACGAGTATCGGACGAACGCGCTTACCCTTTGCTCCTGCGGAGTACCGCATAGCGCTGCGGACAATATTCTGCCTGTCCTGCACCGGGGATAACAGCTTGTTTAAACGTTCGTTTACAATACCTGTATATTCATCAATATAATTTTCAAAACCAGCAGTCATCAAACATGCCGTCCTTTTCAAAATATTAGACTATTCGGCGGGAGCTTCGCTTTCGTTGAAGGATTCTATTTTCAGTTTTGCTTCATCAAGCTTTTTTTTGCAGAATGCGCTCAGCTTGACGCCTTTTTCATAAAGCTCGATAGATTCGTCAAGCGTCAGCTTGTCGCTCTCCATCTTTTTTACCACTTGTTCAAGCTTTAATACCGCTTCTTCAAATGTCGGTTCACTCATGCTTTGATCATTCCTTGAATTAAATATAGTTATTTATCATCGTAGAGTTTAACGGCGGTCGCCGTGCTTTGGATTTCACCGTTTGAGAGCCGGTTTTTTATAATATCTCCGGGTGTAATCTTAGAAACGTCGGATATTACTGCGCCGGCGCTGTCAGTGGTGACCGAATAGCCTCGCGTTAATGTTTTAAGCGGGCTTAGCACATCAAGCTTTGCCGTTGTGGATACAAAGCTGTTTACGCGGCTTTGCATAACCTGCCCGAAAGCGCCTGAAAATCTCAGATACAGTCCTTTAACGTATTCGCGCTTTGCGCTTATGAGCATATTAGGCTCTCTTGCCGCAAGCGCGCTGTCAAGACCGTCGAACAGAAGCTTATATCGGTTAAAACGGTTATTTATATTATTATACAGCAAACTGCGCTTGTTGTCGATAAATTTTCGCAGTTCGTCCGAGCTTGGTACGGCAAGCTCCGCCGCGGCGGACGGAGTCGGCGCGCGCATATCCGCTACATAGTCGCAGATAGTAAAATCGATTTCATGACCGACGGCGGAAATAATCGGGATTTCGCAGTCGTATATTTTTCTGGCGAGGCGTTCGTCGTTAAATGCCCATAAATCCTCTTTAGAGCCGCCGCCGCGCCCGATTATAATAGTGTCAAGATTTAGCGCTTTACAGCTGTCGAGCGCCATACAAAGATGTTCAGGAGCGTTTTCGCCCTGAACAAGGCTGTCGATAACTACAAGCGTAACAAGTGGATACCGTCTTGAAATAATGTTGATGATATCCTGTAGGGCGGCGCTTTTTTTTGCGGTTATAACTCCTATTTTTTTAGGCACCGAAGGGATTTTCTTTTTGTGCTCCGGCGCAAAAAGTCCTTCGCCTGCAAGTTTGCTTTTAAGCTCTTCAAACGCTTTTTGCAGCGCGCCCTCGCCGTATGGGATCATGTTTTCGGCGACGATTTGAAATATGCCGTCGCGCTCGTATACATTGACGCTGCCGAATATAACGACCTTCATGCCGTTTTCCGGTTTAAAATTAAGGCGTTCCTTGTTTCGTTTGAACATAACCGCTTTTATGGCGCATTTTTCGTCCTTGACTGAAAAATACAAATGCCCCAGCCGGGCATGGTCGGTAAAGTTGGATATTTCGCCCATGACAAGTATCTTTTTTAAATTTTCATCCTTGGAGATAATCTGCTTCAAATAAAGATTAACGTCTGATACGGTTGGATATTTTTTATTTTCAGATTGCATGTCTACGGTCATCCTTTCGCACTGTCTTGGCGGCGGTTATATAACCTGCCCGCCAAAATAGCGATGCCTGCCGCGTTGTCTGACGAAAATTCAGGCTTAGAAAAATATGCAAGCTTGCCTAACTTTTGTGTGACGCATCGTCTGATAACGGAGTTAGACATCACGCCGCCCGCGAATACCACCGGCTTTTCGCCGTATTTGCCGAATGCGGCGAAAACCATCGCCTCAACTGCCGCCTGTATGCTTTTTATGCAGAATTTTGCGGTATATTCGGGAGGTTTTCCGCTGTTAATAAGCGATTGCGCCTGATTCTCGATTCCCGAAAGGCAGCAGTCACCTCCCTTTAATGTCGGATTGACCTTGATATCGCTGCCGCAGTCCCGGGCAAGCTTGTCGATATATATTCCCGACGGAAACGGCAGCGAGAGCATCTTCCCCACGCGGTCAATTGCCTGACCCGCCTTTAAATCGAGCGACCTGCCGACTATTTTCACTGAAAATCCTCCATGTCCGCAGTCCGCTGCATTTACGAGCAAAAGCTCGGTTGTTCCTCCGGAGACGTGAAAGGCGTAGAACTCATCCCTGACAGTATTAAATCCGCCCGACGAATAAAGCGCGGCGGCGATATGACCCTCCTGATGAGAAAATTCAAAGCAATCGCAGCCGACCGCTGACGAAATCGACTGTGCCGCCATCTTACCCGCCAAAAAGCAGGGCATATATGATCCCTCGGCGTTTCGCGGGCGAACCGATACTCCCACAGATAAAATGCCGGGCTTGGCCACACCGCAAAACAGCTCGGCAATAATATTCCCGAGCGAGTTTACATGCGCGAAAACAGCGTCGGACTGCCTTAGCCCTAGTTCGCCGTTTTTAACGGGCAACAGACGCTTTTTCATCAGTATTCTATCCTGATCTGCGTTGTACAACGCGGCGGACGTTGTGTAGTTGCTTGTGTCGATTCCCAAAAAGTATTCCATGCTTCTATTTTTCTTTCCCGGCGGCAAAAGTATATTCGCCGCTTTCAAGCTTTTTGTATACAGATCCCAGAACGCCGTTGACAAACGGAGCGTCTTGTTCGGAGGCAAATTCCTTTGCTAGCTCGACCGCTTCGTTAATAGAAACCGAAACGGGAGTATCGGGAATATAAAACATCTCGCACACGGCGAGACGCAGTATAGCGAGCGACACCTTTGATATGCGGGAAATGCTCCAGCCTACAAGATTTTCTGAAATATATGTATCAATTGCAGGAGTGTTTGAAACGGTTTTTTCAAACAGCTCTCTGCATACCGGCGAAATCTCGAACAGTTCCGTATCTTCAGCGTTTTGAATTATTTCATCGACGGAATCCTCGGTAAATATCTTTTCAAACACCAATATAAAGGCCGATTTGCGCATATTATGCCTTTTCATATGATTTAACCTTTCCTTTCGTGCGGTAATTTAACTATTCTGAAATTCCGCCGACATAAATATTCACCTTAGACACAGTGACATTGGTCATACTCTGAACGTCCGCCTTGACGGTGTTCTGAATATTTTCGCACACTTCCTTGATTTTTGCGCCCGGTTTTACAGTTATGCTCAACCCGATCTGCGCAACATCGCCGTTTAAGGAAATTTTAACGGGATTTTTAGCATCCGATTTAAAAGCAAGCTCTTTCACGCTTGCTTTCGGTGAGCAAAACGCGCTGAAGCCCTTAACTTCTTTTGCAGAGCGTTCAGCTATTTGTGCAATGACCTCCTCGGATATTTTCAGCGTACCAGTTGCAGTGTTTTCCTTTGCTTCCAAAAAACACACCTCCGAAATAACGTATATTATATTACAATAAATCAGGCATTTGTTTAATTCAGCAAACGCATGCCGTAAAAATAAAACAGGTATAATAATAACCATTGTATGGTTATTATATTTTAGCATGAGCGCGAAGCGCTACATGATAAAATTGGCAATTGCGCCGGTTGCCGAGTGACGGCGAGGCGCATGCCGTAAAAATAAAACAGGTATAATAATAACCATTGTATGGTTATTATTATACCATAAAAATCAAAAGAAACAATAACTTTTTAATTGTGTGTGTTAAGGCTTAAGTCCTACGGAGAAAAAATTGACCTAAACAGCGATTTTCGAACGATCACTGCGATAAAAATGCCCGCGAAGCTTTGAAATTGCGGACATTTACGGAATAAATAATTTAGTTAAGCAGCTTATATTATCGGATGTCGGCAGAACTCTATTCCACCTCGACGATTCTTATGTTTTCTGCTTTAACAGAGGTTTCGCTTAGTATAATATCCTTTACCTGCGCTGCCTGTTTGCTTTCAAGACCGGAGGTTTTTAAAATAACGTTGGCGGTTTTATCCTCAAGATACACCACACATTCTTCAAATCCTTTTGCCTTTATGAGATTTTCAATTTTTGATTCGGTATCGGTCATCTGCGTTATCGCTATTGCCTCTTTAGACGCTTCCTCCCTTTCCTCGCTTGTAACATTTGAACTGTCCAGTATCTTCTGAATGGACTCTGTCGCCTCAGAGCGCGCTTTGCTGCGGCTGAGCCTTGCCTTTGTAAAATAATCGTCCTCGTCGCTTTCAACCGAGGAAACCTGATTGTCCACAAGCTTTGCGTCGCCGTAGTTTTTAACGCTCGTTGTATCCGCAGTATCTGCTTCGCTTACAGTGCCGTTTACGGCAAAACTGTCGGATGTGTTTGCAAATTGCCAGTTAAGATATACCGCTACTCCTAAAATTAGGACCAGTGACGACAGTATGATCTGCTTTTTACCTAAAATTGCATTGAGTTTCATATAAAAATTCCTTTCTATGTAAGCTTTGTAACACAAACCTTGTTGTATTCTATATCTAAAGCGGTGGTCAAGGCGTCGGAAATTCTTTCCTGTACAACCGCGTTATCACCTCCCGAGCAAACCACCACTACTCCTTTTACTTTTGGCTGAATTGTTGTTTTTAAAAGCGCCTGTTCGCCGTCCGAACCCTGAACAATGATAAGAGTTTGCTCTATGTCTTCTTTCTCCTGAGTTTTCTGCGAATCTTCTCCTGATTTATCTTCGGTTTTGTCGGTGTTCTTTTTTTCTTCATTTGCATAAACGTATTCGGCGTCGCTTTCAAACGTGACCATTACCTGCGCCTCGCCGGCACCGTCGATGCTGCATACAAGCGCATGTATTTTCTCTTCAAGCTCTTTAGAGTAGCTTTCGAGCGAGGTGCTGTCGGAGACCGTTTGCGAGTTTTCAGAGCTTTTGGAATCAAAAAATGAAAACTGCGATAAGAATATAAGCAAAATTCCGGCAAGTCCTATAATAACGACTATTTTAAGCTTTTTATCCTTTGTAAATATTTCAGTGAGCTTTTGTCTGTTCATTATCTTTCACCGCTTTACTCCAAAATCTCGGGGTATACGCCCGCTTGACTTTTTATATATTTCCGTATTTTAGTGCGATCGGATTTTGAAAGCGTATCCGAAGCGTAAACTTTTACTTCAGTAATTTGTATGCAGTTGTCCTCGGTAATATTTATATTGCAGGACAAATATTTAAAATTAACATTTTGCTCTTTAAGTCCTCTTTCAAGATTTGAATTTGCTTTTTTTATAAGAATTTCTTTAAGGCTTTCCTCATAGCTTGTACTGCTTAAATCAGTCTGAAAATCTTCGGTAAGTCGATAATCCTGGCTGTCTGTAACTCCGTGTGCAAATGCGATTATAGGCGATCCTATAAGCAAAACAAAAAATAACCCGATAGTAAACCGCATGATCTTTTCGGTTTTGCTGTTAGGTACGAGCATGTTAAGCGCTGTTATTATTACCGCCGCGGCGCAGACGGAAAATATCCAGCTTTTGAAGCTTTCCATTTGCATTGCCTCCTTCACCCTGTTCCCGTCACGGCGAGTATCGCCGCTATGGAAACTATATTTAACGCTATTGAAAATAAAAGTATGCTTAAAAGTATCGTTATCGCGGACGCGGCGCTTTTTGTAAGCTTGACGGTTGCTGAATCCCCGAAAATATCCCCGATAAATGACGCGAGGTTCAGCGACAGCGCGATGAGCGCAGCGTCGATTATTATAGGTATGTACATTACAGCGAGGATCACCACTCCGAAAATGCCGAGTGTGGATTTTAAAAGCCCTAAACATGCGTGAAGTGAATTGAACGCCTCGCTCATAGCGCCTCCTACGAGAGGAACGGTGCTTCCGATTATGAACTTTGCCGTTCTCAGCCCGACGGTGTCCGCGGAGTTTGCAACTATGCTCTGGAACGACATAACTCCCACGAACACGGTCGTCATTATACCCAGCATCCATGTTATCGCCTTTTTTGCGGTCTGCGCCATGCCGTCTACATTCACGGTGCTTCCGGCGGAAGCGGTTATGCTCAAAGCTAAATACAGCGTGATGAGCGGAAGTAAAAAGATGTTCACTGTTTGAGATAAAACCTGCGCCGCCGTAAGTAAAAATGAACTAAATACCCCTGCTGACGCGGTTTTACCTGACATTATAAGCGAAGACATAAACACCGGCACATATCCGAGCATGAAATTTCCGCTTTGCTTTATAACCTCGCCGCAGTTTTCCACCGCTTCGGTTATGGGGACGGATATAACGGCAAACGCCGATAATACCGACACGACTGAAAACACCTTCCCGGCGGCACTTTCTTCAGACATAGAGCTTTTAAATGTGTCAAAAACAGCGGTTAACAGCATTACTGCCGCAACAAGGGCAAATATTTTAACCGGGGTGAACATCCTGTTTTTCAGCGCGGACAGAATATAATTTATCACAGTGTTGAAATCAATATTCAAAAGTTCTTCCGGGGAAACACTGTCAACCCCGAATTTACCGAGTACATTTTTAACCTCATCGTCAAGCCCGTCGTACAGCTCGTCCGCTCCGCTTAAGTCGAGTTCGTCGGAAATTAAATCATCATATTGGGTTTCGGCTTGCTCTGCATATACGCAAACAGGAGCCAGCATCAGCATGACGGTTATGACCGCGCATAAATATTTGATAGCTTTTTTTCCTTTGTTTTTCATAATCCTGACCTTTATATATTGATAAGTTCGGAAATCAATTCAATAAGCTGCGAAAACATTGGCATGGAAACGGCTATTACCGCCGCCTTGCCCGCAAGCTCCACCTTTGAAGCAATAGAGGATTGTCCCGCGTCCGCACAGCAGTCGGTTGCAAGCTGGGTCACATAACATATTCCGAGCGCTTTTATAACTGCGGTAAGATACTCTGTCTCGTAAGAAATTTGGTCTAAAAAGTCGTTTATTTCATCGAAAATCGGAACTATGTTTACTATGACCGCTGCAAAAATTATGATTCCGCAGCAGACCGACACCAGCACTGCTATTTCCGGACGGTATTCCTTTAATAAAACGCATATCGCCGCTGCAGCGACTGAAAATCCTAAAATAGAAAAGATATCCATAGCTCGTCACAGACTGAAAACAGATTTTATTGTGTTGAACAGGTCGCTGATTTCACTTATAATCATCATTAGGACTACTATCAGCCCTGCTAAAGTCGTCATCATACCCTGTTCTTCTCTTCCGGAACGTATTAAAAGCTGGTTTAAAACCGCGACTATTATGCCTATCGCGGCAATTTTAAATATCAGATCTATATCCATTTTTTCTCCTACTGCCTTTATATCAGCACTATTGCAATTCCTATTCCTGAAAGCACACCGAGCGACCGATACAGCCTGCCCTGCGTTTTATACGCTGTAACCGCGCTTTCTAAATCCCTGTTAAAAAAGCCCGCCAAAAGCTCAAGCTCATCCGTTTGACTTTTTGAATCCGCCGAGCCCAAAATATTGCCTATGGAAGTCAAAAGGCTCAAATCGGAACGCTCCAGATGAAGCTGTTTATATGAATTTTCCACCGAGATTTTCCATGCGCGTGAGATATCGGCGTTTTCTGATAAAATATTGCGGCAGTCATTTAAAAAGTAAAGCTTTGAAAATTCTGATTGCCCGCAAAGCTTTGATATAATGTCTTTTGTATGTGCTTTTTCAAACGCCAGGCAGGTTTTGATTTTGTCTATCATCAAAAGGATGGTTTTAAGTTCCTCCGCTCTTTTGGAAAGCTTAAGCGACGCCGTTATGCCGAGATAGACCGCTATCCCCGCGACCACCGTTACTCCTATTAATTTCATCATATAATTCCTCCGGCGTTATTACCGATTTTATTTGTGACGGCGCGCTGCTGCCGCTTAAAAAAGCAATTTTTTCAAACGCACCGGTATTTATCGTGTTCATTATATGCTTTCTTTTTGAAAGCTCCCAAGCGCTTGAGGCATGCACCGATGCTATAACCTTCACACCTGAGTTCAGGCACCCCTCGATCGATTCCGCGTCTGATTCAGAGCCGATTTCATCGATAACGATTATTTGGGGCGACATTGTTCTGATGGCAGCCTCCATGCCGCTTTTTTTGGGATATCCGTCGAAAACGTCGCAGCATAGCCCGATTTTGTTCTGCGGTACGCCGCCGAGCATTGCGGCAAGCTCGGAGCGTTCGTCTATTACGGATATCTTTTGATATTCACCGGCTAGTCCGCTTGAAAGATGGAAAATCAAGTCTTTGAGTACAGTGGTTTTTCCGCTCAAAGGACTGCCCACCAGCAAAAGTCCGCACACTCCGCCGGAAAACGCAGTGTCAATGAGCTTTTTGGAGCAGCCGGTGTGCTCCCGTGCAATTCTTAAATTGATAGAGCTTATGTTCCTCAGGTTTATTATCTTTCCGTTATCAATTACCGCCGTGCCGCATATTCCGGCGCGGTGACCGCCGTTGATTGTTATATATCCGCTGCAAATCTCATTTTGATATGAATGGACAGAGTATCCGCACAAGGATTTAAAGCATTCGGTTAAGTCCTCTGTGCTCGCCAAAACCCCGTCCGATATATAGTTCGGCGAACATCTTCCCTGCTCGTCCACAAAAAGCTCGCGAACGCCCGTATACACGGATAGAGGTCTGCCGGAGCGGATTCTGACCTCCTTTGCATCGCTCTTGAGCTCGTTTGGTATCTTATTTAAAACTGATTTCAACCTGTTATTCAGTCCGTCTATTGCCTGACTGAACTTTAGAATACCGCTCATAATTTAATATCATCCCTTTCTTTTATATTCCGCTCAAAACGGTTCATACGTTTTGTTTTACTTATCCGATTAGTAAATCATATTTGGTAAAGGACAAGTTTAGAACAAAAGACTGATATATCCTGTGCTTGACATAAAAGATTTTATGGTATATGATATTATGCAGTAATAATAACGAGGTATGATTATGGCGGCGGCAGCATTAACGGCAATATTTTTTGTCTTTAGCCTGAGCTATTTTTTTGGCTTTGGTTTTTTTGCTGTGAAAAAATAATCGCCATATAAGTATTTGCCTTCAAAATTTAAAGGGTCTATCGCTTAAATGGCAGTGCGGTAGGTCTTTTTTTATTCTGTTTGAGGAAGGGATGAGTTTAATGGTTGTAATTTTAAAAAACGGTCAGCCGGAGCAAAAGGTTAATGAATTGATGAGCTGGCTTGAAAGCCGCGGAGTGAAAATCAACGTTGTAAAGGGCGAGCAAACTACTATTCTCGGTCTTGTGGGAGACACACTCAACATCGATATCGAAAGCGTTCAGGCAAATGATGTCGTTGAAAGCGTTCAGCGTGTTCAGGAACCGTATAAGAACGTCAACCGAAAGTTCCATCCGCAGGACACTGTTATTGACGTTTTGGGCAATAAAATCGGAGGCGGAAATTTCAGCGTTATCGCGGGTCCGTGTTCTGTTGAAAGCAAGGAGCAGATATGCGAAGTTGCAAACAGCGTTAAAGCGTCTGGAGCCGCATTTTTGCGCGGAGGAGCGTTCAAGCCCAGGACTTCCCCTTATGCGTTTCAGGGACTGCGCGGAAGCGGAATCGAGCTTTTGCTCGAAGCAAAGAAAGAAACGGGTATGCCGATAGTAACCGAGATAATGTCGCTTGCGCATCTCGACCTTTTTAACGACGTCGACGTTATTCAGGTAGGCGCGAGAAATATGCAGAATTTTGAGCTGTTAAAGGAGCTTGGTCATTGCGATAAGCCAATATTGTTAAAGCGCGGTCTTGCAAATACCATTGAAGAGCTTTTGATGAGCGCCGAGTATATTTACGCAGGCGGAAACTCAAAAATCATCTTTTGTGAGCGTGGTATAAGAACCTTTGAAACTATGACAAGGAACACGCTTGACATCTCGGCCGTACCGCTTATAAAAAAGCTGTCACATCTGCCTATAGTGATCGATCCAAGCCATGCCGCGGGAAGAACCGACCTTGTTGAATCGCTTGCCATGGCGTCTGTTGCTGCTGGCGCGGACGGACTGATGATAGAGGTTCACAACTGCCCGCAAAAGGCGCTGTCAGATGGTGCTCAGTCGCTTACTCCGGAAGCGTTTGCTGATGTTATGAACGGTGTTAAAAGGCTCGCGGATTTCATGAACAAAAAAATGTAGAAGGGACTGTTCGACTTTGAAAAGTATAAGCGTTAAAACTCAAAACGGATACGATGTTTTGGTCGGAACAGGTCTGCTCGAAAACGCGGCGGATCATATTTCAGAGGTGGTAAGGTCTAAAAAAGCCGTGATAGTCAGCGACGATATCGTAGACAGACTTTACTCTTCTGTACTGGAAAAAAGCCTTATCAGTTCAGGCTATGAAATCGATAAATTTGTGTTCAAAAACGGCGAGCCGAGCAAATGCCACACGACGCTTGTTGAGCTTTACGAATTTTTGGCGTCGGTACATATCAGCAGAAAAGACTTTATTGTCGCGCTCGGCGGCGGTGTTGTGGGAGATCTCGCGGGATTTGCCGCGGCAACATATTTAAGAGGAATTGATTTTGTTCAGATACCAACTACGCTTTTGGCGCAAATTGACAGTTCTGTGGGCGGCAAAACCGCGGTGGATATCGAAGCAGGCAAAAATCTTGTCGGAGCGTTTTGGCAGCCGAAGCTTGTTTTATGTGATATCGACTGCCTGTCTACCCTGTCCGATGATATTTTTGCCGACGGCATGGCGGAAGCGATAAAATACGGCGTTATTAAGAGCCGTACGCTTTTTGATAAAATAGAAAAATACAGCGAGTACAAATCTTACGAGGATTTGGAAGAAATTATAACAGAATGTATAAAAATCAAAGCGGACGTTGTTGCTGAGGACGAATTTGACACAGGCGAAAGAATGCTGTTAAACTTCGGCCATACGCTGGGTCACGGGATCGAACAGCACTACAATTATTCAAAATACACCCACGGAAGCGCGGTTGCTATAGGAATGTATGAAATCACGCTACTGTGCGAAAAATACGGAATTTGTGAAGCGGACTGCGCCGAAAAAATAAAACGGCTGCTGATAAAATACTCGCTGCCGTTTAAGATTGATTTTGATATAAACGAATTATCAAACGTTTGCCTGAACGATAAAAAGCGTCAGAGCGGCAGTATGAATATCATTGTCCCTGAGACTGTCGGAAACGCAAAAATACTTAAGATGTCTATTGACGATTTTCAAAGATTTATTTTGGGCGAATGGAAGAAATAAAAATCAAATCTCATTATCAGAATGAAAGGAACGCACAATATGCACGCAGTTATTTCACCGTCACAGCTCAGTGGAAAAATTCGTGTTCCTCCGTCAAAAAGCGCTTCCCACCGCGCGCTTATATGCGCGGCGCTGGCGGACGGAACAAGCCGTATACATAACATTAGGCAATCAAAGGACATACTTGCCACTGTTCAGGCAATGAAAGCGGCAGGCGCTGAATTTGAGTTCAACGGAGACAGCGTGGTTGTGACGGGTATAGGCGGAAAAACAAATGTAAAAAACGCGGATATATACTGCAATGAAAGCGGTTCCACGCTGCGGTTTATCATTCCCATATGCTGTGCTCTTGGAATAAACGCGCAGTATTTCGGAAAAGGAAAGCTTCCGTCGCGACCGATAACGCCGTATCTTACAGAATTTGTTGATCACGGCGTAAGCTTTGACTATCAGGGAACCATGCCGTTTCGCACAAGCGGACGGCTATTTGGAGGCAAGTTTTATATCGACGGCGGAATAAGCTCACAGTTTATCACAGGTCTTTTGCTCGCCCTGCCTCTTGTAAACGGAGAAAGCGAAATTCACATTAACGGCAGGCTTGAATCGAAGCCGTATATAGATATAACTATAGATGTTTTAAAACAGTTTTCCATAAAGGTTTTTCAAACCGAGTATGGCTATAAGGTCAGCGGCGGTCAGCGGTTTAAGCCGTGCGATTTCACTGTTGAAGCGGATTTTTCACAGGCGGCGTTTTTTCTTGTCGCCTCCGCGCTTAAAGGCAACAAAATTGAATGCACAGGACTTAATTTAAGCTCTGTGCAAGGCGATAAGCATATAATCGACATATTGCGTTCGTGCGGTGCCGAAATCAAAGCAGACAATAGCTCCATATCGGTTTGCGCCGATACGCTATCCCCTTTTAAAGTCAGCGCCGCGGATATTCCCGATTTGGTTCCCGCGCTTTGTGTTTTGGGAGCCGCGTGCCGCGGAAAATCTGAGATAAGCGATATCGAGCGGCTCAGGATAAAAGAGAGCGACCGCGTTGCTTCCAGCATTGCGCTTGTAAATTCGCTTGGCGGTAAGGCGTACGAGCAAAGCGGAAAAATTATCATCGAAGGAAACGGCGAAAAGCTATCCGGAGGAACTATTGACAGCTTTAACGACCATCGCATAGCGATGGCGGCGGCGGTAGCCGCATGCATATGCCGTTCGGACGCGATTATTAAAAATTGTGAAGCAGTAAACAAATCCTATCCCTGCTTTTATGAGGATTATAACAAAATTGGAGGAAAAGCAAATGTCGTCAGCATGGAGCAATAACGGACTCAAAATTTCCGTTTTCGGAGAATCTCACGGCAAAGGAATCGGCGTTGTTATCGACGGCTTCCCGGCCGGGATTAAAATCGACGAGGATTTTATATTGCAGATGATGGACCGCCGCAGACCCGGAAAAAACAGGATGTCCACTGCGCGTTCGGAAAGCGACACTCCTGTGATTTATTCGGGTATTTGCGAAGGGCACACAACAGGAACTCCGATTTGCTGCGTTATAAATAATTCAGATACGCATTCGGGCGACTACAGCGAGATGCAGACGCTCGCGCGTCCCGGTCACGCCGACTATACCGGATTTAAAAGATATTCGGGATTTAACGATATTCGCGGCGGCGGTCATTTTTCGGGCAGACTCACAGCACCCATCGTTTATGCGGGCGCAGTGTGCGAACTGTATTTGAAACAGCACGGAATAACCGTTGGAGCGCACCTTGCCTCGGTAAAAGACGCCTGCGACGATTTGTTTGACCCCAGGGATATTTCCCCGGAGCTTTTGGATCGCGTTAAAACGAAAAAAGTGCCGGTAATCAACGATTCCGCCGCGCCTTTTATTGAAAGCGCTATTGAAGCGGCAAGGCTTGATCTTGATTCTGTAGGCGGCGTTATCGAATGCGCCGCAGTCAACGTTCCCGCAGGACTCGGCAACCCGATGTTCGGCGGAATTGAGAACGTGATTTCTTCGCTTGTTTTCGGCGTTCCTGCGGTAAAAGGCATAGAATTCGGAGTCGGATTCGGCGCTGCAAAGCTATTCGGAAGTGAAAACAACGATGATTTTTATGCGGACGAATCGGGCGAGATTAAAACCACTACCAACAACCATGGCGGAATATTGGGAGGGATAACTTCGGGCATGCCTATAATATTCAAAGCGGCGTTAAAACCCACTCCGTCCATCGCAAAACCGCAGAATACCATAGATTTTAAGCAAAACAAAAATGCCGAAATAGCCATAAAAGGCAGGCATGACCCCTGCGTTGCAGTTCGGGCGGTTCCGGTTATCGAAAGCTGTATGAGCATCGCGCTTGCGAGCTTTTTGATATGAATATAAGTTCAGGCGATGTGCGGAGAATTATCTCCGCATATTTTGCTTTTAGAATATAATGTGGAATAAAATGATGTCACATGGTACAATAGAGAGCGCAATTTGAATTTTTGTGTGAATTTATAAAACCGTCTCATTGCATGGATATATATGTTGAGATATAATTGGCAAAGTAAGTTAGCTTCAGAAAGTGATTTCCGAAAATGACGATATTCCTCCGTTGATTGTAGATTATATTAATAAAAAACCGCGGCACAAAGCTTTGTGCCGCGGTTTTTTATTATTTCATATTGTTTTTTATGCTGTCTAGCGCGCCTTTTTCAAGCCGCGAGACCTGCGCCTGACTTATTCCTATTTCCTTTGCCACCTCTACCTGTGTTTTACCTTTGAAAAATCTAAGCCTTAATATGTGCTTTTCGCGTTCGCTTAAATCCCCTATCGCCTCTTTTATTGAAAGCTCGTCCAGCCAATCCGAATCGTTTGAACTGTCTGACACCTGATCCATAACATATATCGTGTCGCCGCCGTCGGAAAATACAGGCTCATACAGCGAAACTGGGTCAACAATCGCTTCCAGCGCCAAAACCACGTCCTCTTTGTCCACTTCCATTTCTTTAGCTATCTGTTCGACTGTCGGCTCGTGGTTAAGCTCGTTGGTAAGCCGCTCTTTTATCTGCATCGCCTTGTACGCCGTGTCTTTAATCGATCTGCTTACTCTGACGGAATTATTATCGCGCAGATAGCGCCTGATTTCGCCTATAATCATAGGTACGGCATAAGTCGAAAAGCGCACGGGTTTTGTTAAATCAAAATTGTCTATCGCCTTTATCAGTCCTATGCAGCCCACTTGAAAAAGATCGTCCAGATTTTCCCCGCGGTTTATAAAGCGCTGTATGACACTTAAAACAAGCCTTAAATTGCCGTTTATCAGCTCGTTTCGGGCCGCTTCATCACCCTGTTTTGAGCGTTTTAAAAGCTCCATTTTCTCTTTTTCTTTTAAAACCTTAAGCTTAGACGTATTTACTCCGCATATACTTACTTTATTTATATACACAATTACTCCCCCAACCAACTGTTTCATTTTCATTATGGTCGGATGGGGAATTTTTATACTGCGTTATGCAAATATTTTTTCCATGTCTTTTTTCAATTTTTTTATGATTCTTTTTTCGAGTCTTGATATATACGACTGTGAAATTCCTATTATTTCAGCAACCTGTTTTTGCGTGTGTTCTGCGCGGCCTGAAAGCCCGAAACGCATCTCCATAATGAGTTTTTCGCGCGGCGGGAGCTTTGATATGCAGTCGCACAGCATCTGCTTTTCCGCTTCATATTCGATGTTTTTGTTAACGCTGTCAAACTCGGTGCCCAATACGTCGGAAAGTAGAAGCTCGTTGCCGTCCCAGTCGACATTGAGCGGCTCATCGATAGATATATCGTTTTTGTGCTGGGTGCTCTTTCGCAGATACATTAAAATTTCGTTTTCTATGCAGCGCGAAGCGTAAGTCGCAAGCTTGATGTTTTTTGAAGGGCAAAATGTGTTGACAGCTTTAATCAGTCCTATCGTGCCGATAGATATAAGATCCTCTACGCCAACGCCTGTTGATTCAAACTTTTTCGCTATGTATACGACCAGTCTTAGATTATGAACAATCAGCTGATCCTTTGCGCTTTTATCATTTCCGACTTCAAGCTTTCTGAAAACGATTTGTTCTTCATCCCTCGTCAAAGGCGGAGGAAGCGTTTCGGGACCGTTTATGTAATGAACGGAATTGAGAAAACCCAGTTTTTCAAGCAGAGACAGTATTTTTTGCCCTATTTCCATTTATGATGCACCCCTTTATATTATAGACACTTGGAATTTAAAATAGCCTGAAATTCTCCCTGCGACAGTTTGCAGGAGGTAATTCCTATCTCGCTGTTGATTTTTCTGTATTCTCCCTGAGTTTTAACTTCAATGCTGTCGGGTTCAATGCAAACCATTATGCCGTTTGAATTTATAACATGATAAGGCACCAGTTTCATCTTTTTCTTCACCAGGAAACTACTGTTAAGTTCTCCGCCTTTACACACAAACTCCGATATAGCGACTACGTCCTCGTATGGTAAAAGCTCGCATATGCTGTCAAGCTCGCACACCGTGACAGGATGACCCGAAATAGCGTCCACGATATTATTTCCCGTGTCGTACAGTGCGTTTATCTCAGTGGTCTTGTTATCGATAGCGATTTTTATCGAATATATCTGCTCGGGTTTTTCGCGTTTTTTCAGTATGTACTCTATTAACGTCATTATTAAATACGCGGCGGCGGCAGATAAAATCAGCGCAATAGGAGAAATATTGAAATATACAACGCCGTTTTTCATCATCATTCCTGCCGGCGAAAGCAAAAACCAAACTGCTGCTACCACTCCTGCAAATACGAAGTTTACACCTAAAAATACAACCAGCGCTTTAATAAACATTGTCGGTGTTTTGAAGCCGAAAGTAATAAAAACAGCCGCCGCAAGACCGAGTATCTTCACAAAAAACAGCAAAACAGGATTTATATCGGTTAAAATCAACAGTGACAAAAGCGATGCAAATACCGCTCCCAAAAGCAGTCTGAAACGCTTTGGCTTATAAGACATTAGCTTTGCTGATGAAAGCAGCATTAAAAAATCTATAACCAGATTTACGGCGATTAAAATGTCAACATATATCACAGTCATTATGTATCCCGCCCTTACAAAATATTATAAATAAAGGCACGGTCAAAAAATGTCACATTAAGTTAGACTTATCCAACTGCTTAACAGGATATAATTTTCATTATACTTTATAAAAATTTTAATTGGATAAATTCTAAAAGTCAGGTTTGTTATTCGAATCCGAACAAATTTTTTAAATGACTGCGCTTCATCTTCTTTGTATCCAATCTGCGCTTTGGATTTATCAAAACTGTATCTTCCCCGAACATCTCGATTTCGTCCCAGCAGATGATTATATTTTCCTCCCTGCCGAAAAGTCCGAAACACTTTAATCTACCGAATATTATTAGCGATTTTATATTAGCTGTTTCACTGTCGAAGCAGATATCGTCCACGTTTCCCAAACGGCATCCGTTTTTTATATTGATTACCTCTTTATTTTTTAAATCGCAAAAGCTCATATCCATTCACAGCACCACACAAAAAAGGATACAGTAGAAAAGTTTCCTGCTATATCCTATGAGATTATTTTTTATTCTATTCTTCAGCGTTTCGCCTTTTTTCACAGCTTTGGCAGAATACACAGTTAACGCATTTTCCTTTGAATATTTTCGATATGCTTTTGATTAGAATATATACCGCAAGCATAATCAGCATTATGCAAAAACCGATTATTGCATATCTCAGCGCCGCGGTCATTGCAAAACACCTAAAACAAGCGTTCCGATTTGATATATAAGCGCGGAAACCAAGTATGCGCTTATAAGCTCAATAATAACTGTGGCTGCCGTCCATTTAGCGCTGTTCATTTCCCTGCGCACAGCTGCAAAAGCGGATATACACGGCAGGTATAAAAGGGTGAACACCATAAACGAATATGCCGAAAGCGGGGTGAAAATCTGCAAAAGTGATTGCTCAAGCGTTCCCCTGCCTGAAAGCAGGACGGACAGCGTGGATACGACCGATTCCTTGGCGACAAGCCCTGTAAACAGCGAAACGGCCGCCTCCCACGAGCCGAATCCGAGCGGAGCGAACGCGGGCAAAACCGCCGCCCCTATAACGCCGAGAATACTGTCGCGCGGGTTTTCGACAGGTCTTAATCCTAAGCTTAAGTTTTGGCACAGCCAAATTACCACGCTCATGGAAAAAATAAGCGTTCCCGCTTTTACGATAAACCCTTTTACCCTTTCCAAAACGTGCCCGAGCAGGGTCTTTAAGGACGGTATCCTGTACGGCGGAAGCTCCAGCACAAACGGAGAGCTTGCGTTTTTAAACAGCGTCTTTTTAAGTATCAGACCGCAGAACACAGCCGCTAATATTCCAATCAGATATATGCTGCACACAACAAGTCCGCTGTGTTCTTTAAAGAACACTCCCGCAAACAGCGCGTATATCGTCAGCCTCGCCGAACAGGACATAAACGGTGTGAGCAGTATCGTCATGCGGCGTTCGTGTTCGCTTTCCATTGTTCTCGCCGCCATGACGGCGGGAGTAGTGCACCCAAAGCCCATCAGCATCGGTATGAACGACTTGCCCGAAAGCCCGATTTTTTCAAACAGACAATCCATAATTAAAGCTGCGCGCGCGATATAGCCGCTGTCCTCCAATAAGCTGAGGCAGAAAAACAGAATGGTTATCTGTGGAATAAAAGACAGAACGCCTCCGATGCCGCCTATTATTGCGTCTATAAGCAGTCCGTATGTCCAATCCGGGGCGTTTGCGTATGAAAGCAGGGCTTTTACCGTGTTTGACAGTGTGTTTTCAAAGAAAAAAGCAAGCTGTTCCTGCGCTGCGGCTCCGATCGGACCGAATGTGAGCGAAAAAACGCATACCATTATCACCGCGAAGATTGGGATAGCCAAAATGCGGTTCAGCGCCACAGCGTCTATTATTTGAGTAACCGTCCGTTTTTTTAACGCGGGGCGTATTACCGTTTCGTTTACAATTCTTTTTGTGATAAAGTCATACCTTGCGTTTGCAAGCTTTTCATCGCTGTCTTGAGTGTCTTCGTATCTGCTTATAATGCCTGATATTTCTTTATTTTGCTTGTCCGTCAATCGGAGCTTTTTTTGTATGTCATCGTCTTTTTCAAGCAGCTTTGCCGCGCAAAATATGATCGGCAGGCTGTGGTTATGATTATTTTGCGCTACGACCGCGGCTATGTTGTTTAATGCAGTCTGAGTTTTAAAATCATAGAATATTTCGCCCGGAATTGATTTTTCTTCCGCTTGTTTTTGAGCAAGCTTTATTAATTTGTCTATGTTTATCCTTTTTTTCGCCGAAATAGGCACCACAGGCGCCCCTAACAGCGCGGACATCAGCGGGCAATCGATTTCTTCGCCGTGCGACTGCAATTCGTCCATCATATTTATAGCTATGACCATGGGCTTTTTAAGCTCTAAAAGCTGGGTGGTTAAATACAGATTTCGTTCGATATTGGTACCGTCGATTATATTTATTATCCCTTGAACGGCGTCGCTCAAAACACAGTCCCGCGCTACGATTTCTTCGGCGGAATAGGGCGACAGTGAGTATACTCCCGGAAGATCGATGATATCACAGTCAGTGTTCACAGCTTTTCCGACCTTTTTTTCCACGGTAACGCCGGGCCAGTTTCCAACATATTGCCGGCTTCCGGTGATAGTATTAAACAGTGTTGTTTTTCCACAGTTCGGGTTGCCGACCAATGCCAAGCTAAAAACCATTTACATCTACCTGCCGCCATGTTATTTCGGTCATAATACGCCCAACGACTAAGCGTGGAAACTTATTGAAGAAAACTGCAATCCCTGTTAATCAGTTGTGATGCTACCAGCATTGGAAGTTGATCAGGGGCAAACGCGATATCATCAGCCCCTGCGTTTTCAAGCTCCGATTTACCGCGAAAGCCCCATGCCGCGCCGATAGAATTAACGCGGGCGTTTTTTGCCGTAATAATATCTACGTCCGAATCGCCGATAATAGTACAGTGTCTGCCGCTTACCGAGTATTTTTTTAAAAGATATAAAACAGCGTCAGGGGCAGGTTTTTTAAGGAATTCTTCCCTGTTGCCGATAATTTCGTCAAAAACTCCGTCAAAAAACTCATTAACTATAGTTTTGGTGAAAACATCCGGCTTGTTGGATACAACGCATAGAATAAGACCCATGGATTTGATTTTATTTACAGCTTCGCTTATTCCATCGTACTTCTTGGTGCAAACAGCATAGTTTTTGCCGTAGTACTTGCCAAAATCATCTTTAACAACCGCAACAATTTTATCATTTTGCGCCTCTGTTTTTGGCAAGGCCCGTTTTATAAGATTTATCACTCCGTTGCCCACAAAACGATAGTATTTTCCAGTTTCATGCGGTGCAAATCCATGCTTTTGCAAAGCATGATTTACAGCCCTTGCCAAATCTTCCACCGAATCGATAAGCGTACCGTCCAAATCAAATATAGCTATTCCGTTCATCGTATTCCTCTTTTCGCGCTGTAAGATATTTGATTTTGATGCCGTCAGAGCTGAACATACGCTCATGCTCTGTAAGTATATTATCCGGGCGCTTTTCAGCGTGCAGATCATGAGTTATATACGTTATATCAAAGCCCGCTTCCTTGAAATACCGCTGTGAGGATAAAAACAGTCCGTCGTCATCGGTTTTAAATCTTATCTCTCCGCCGTCGACAAGAAAGTTCCTATAAGTCATAAGCTGTTTTGTGTGCGTAAGGCGGTGCTTGTTGTGCTTTGCCTTAGGCCACGGATTACAAAAATTAATATATATTCTTTCTACGCGGTCATTTTCGCTGAAAATATCGCTTAAACGCTCAACGTCATAAGATGTAAGTAAAACGTTTTGCGGAAAATTTCCTTTCCCAAATTCCCGCTCTACATTGCGCTTTGCAAGTCCGAGCATTTCGCTTTTTATATCCACCGCTATATAGTTGATTTCCGGATTTTTAACGGCGATCTGCGAAATAAACCCTCCTTTTCCGCAGCCCAGTTCCAAATGAAGCGGCTGATTTTTGGAAAACGCCTTCTTCCACGCTCCCCTGTGTTCACCGGGGGTCTTAATAAAAAATCCGCAGGCTTCAAGCTCCGGCACAGCCCACGGTTTCCTTCTGATTCTCATTATTGCCACCGCTCCTTAAAAAGTATTTTGTATCTACAATTGTATCACAACTGCCGCGTTAATGAAACATCCGAACGCATATTTTCCCGACGTTATCAAACGATATTAAAGGGGTGATGATTTGCATTATAATAATCTGCGTGATTTAATAAATTCAAGCCAAAGCTCGCGGGAATATTTTCTTTCATTGCCCGCGGCAATGCAGATGCGGCTTCATGAGTACTCTGCTTATATTCACAGCGCTCAAGAGCTTCATCGCCGAGCTGATGAAATACAAAGATATGATCAGGCGGTTGATATAAGTGAAAGCCTGTTTTAAACGGACAAAGCGCAGGTACAAATGGTTCGTTTTCATGAGTCAAACTAAGCACAAAAAACCTGACCGTTTATTCGGCGGTCAGGTTTTCATACGCCGTAAATATCAACAATTTTTCCCGTTTTTAATATATTTTCCGTCCGCTTCGCTGTAAAGCACGCAGTTAAATCCCCATGCTCCGTCTTTTTTATTTCCCGCTTCCATGAGATATGTAACGCTGTCGATTTTTATCTCGCACCAATAGTGGCTCCATTTATTGGACGCGGTTCCGCGGTAGCCGCAGACCAAACGCGCGTCGTACCCGAGATACGCCAAAAACATCGCCAAAGCGCCGTTATACTGTGCGCACTGCCCGAGATGCAGTTTGAAGATATCGTAAACATATGACTTTCCGCTTATCTTGTTCCATTGCGACGAGGTTTTTATGTAGTTGGTTTTATTGTGAATATAGCTCAGCAGATATTCCACTTTTTCGGCGCGCGTCATTCCCATTTTGAAGTGCTTTTTAGCAAATTTTTTCATTATTTTGCGGTCGCTTTTAGAAATGCTTATTTTACAGCTCTTAACGTCCGAGCGGGCGCTTACCATCTTTATTGATTTTCGTGATTTAAGCTTTGCGTAATTAAGTCTTGAATTTGCGTCGGTTGAACACAAGGTATTTGAAAATTCGCTGTATACCTTAACGCCTGAAATGATTTTATATGCGCGAACTTTGTAATAGTACGCAGTTTTGTTTTTCAGTTTTTTATTAACGAAGCTGATTTTATTAGAAAGCGTTTTAATGCGCTTAAAATCGCCGGAGAAGATAAATTCTCCGCTTTCCCAATCGTAAATATATCCGATATTTTTAGCTCGGTAAATTTCATAGCCGTCCGCTGTGCTATTTTTTTTCCAGCTTGTTTTAACCTTTTTGTTGCCTGTGCTCAGCGTTAAAACAGGAGCCTTGGGAATTGTATAAGCGCAAAGCTGAGAAGAATATCCGCCGTATATTCTGACGCCGCCCGTTATTGCATACGCGCGGATACGGTAGCGGTACGCTGTAACCTTTTTTAAGCCTTTGTCTGTGTAAGCAGCAGTGCTGACATCCACAAGCTTTATAAAAGTATTTTTTGAAGCGTTGTATTTTTCTATTTCATACCCGTATGCTCCTGTAACACTGCTCCATCCGAGCGTTATTGAGGTTTGCGCCGCCGCGGTAGAAATAAGCTCAACAGGGGCACCGAGGACAATATTAAACTGAATTGTTTGGCTTCCTGAATACTCGCCGATACCGTATATTGTGACCGAGGCCGTTCCTATGTCGATATTGTTAAAATATTCCTTGGTATAATCAAGATATTCGGTCAAAACGGTTTCACCGTCCTGCACGGTAATGTCAGGAGTTATCCGGCTGCCGGTATATGTAAAGCTTGCCTGCGAAATGCTGATTTCACAGCTTGAAATAAGTTTTCCTTCCGCTGCGGCATAAAATGGCAGAACAGATAAAATAATGTTTATAAAAAGAATAAACGCCGTTATTCTAGTTGATTTTTTCATGATTTACTTCCTTTCTAGTGACTGACAAACAATAGATATCATTTTAATTATATAACAATTTTGTCTAAATATCAACAAGTTTCATTTACGTATTTGTCGAATAATGGTGATTTGCGAAATACGGCAACGATTCCATAATCTTTCTCGGCGGCGCCGTCAGTATGATTGTCGATCCCGATTCCGAAACCGGCGTAACCGTGTTCGGAAACGATAAAGGCGTGCGGTACAACGCGGACGGAACAACTTCGCTTAATCCATATATGTTTATCGAGCCGGACACCTTTAACAAATATTACATCGGCGAATTTAACCTTGCCAACGCAAATTTGAGCGCAATTTACAATTCAAATCCGTATTCATACCGCCCGGAGCTTTATTACAAATGGTACTGCGACATTTACTATATGACCTATTCGCTCAAGCAGGCGGGAATTGAAGCGTCCGAAGAATTTGCAACTGAGGTTGCTAATACTATTTCCGATAGTATCATAATGGGCGATTTATCAAATTATAATTTATCCGTTCAAAGCTATATCGCGCAGGGAATGAGCGAGGAGGAAGCAAGAAAGCACGCCAATATAGACGTTGCAAAAAATATCGGTATGGCGGCTTTGGGCGGCGCAGTTTCGGGCGGCGTTATGAGCGGAATATTTAACGGCGAGCAGTATGCCGGAAATAAACAGACCCAAAAAGCCGCAAACGCAAAGCTTGAACAGATTTACTCCGGCAACGCAACCCAAAGCGACTTGGAAAGCGTTGTAACCGACGGCGCGCTGCGTTCGGCGTTTGAAAAAAAGTCGGGCATTACCTTGACGGGCTCGGGCGAAGAACAGGTACAGCAGATAAAAGCCGAGATAAACAAAGTTAAAGAGGGCGAAAGCTTTACCGACGATGAGTTTAACAAGCTGACCTCTGAAAAATCTACAGGCTTGGAGTTTCGCTCTATGAGCGAGTACACGCCCAAACAGCGCGCTACAATAAAAGAGTTTATAAACAGCGTCGATACGCGCATAAAGTCCGCTGTGGAGGAGTACAGGGCAAATAAAAACGCGCCGTTTAAACGACTGAAAATATCAGACGTTTCACAGCGCGAGGTAAACGATATTCATAACTTGCTGGGCTTAACTACATACGGTTATACGCATAATATCAATACAAATGCTTTTGAACATATTGAGAACAGGCACGGAACAAACGGCGAGGCTGACAGCACAATGTCCGATTCGTCCGATGTTGCAAGAATAGGATATGTTCTTGAAAATTATGATACTGTGGAGCAGGCATTAGATCAAAACGGCAATCCCGTTTACACAAGTGCATACCCCGGTTCCGATAACAAGCCGGCTCCAGTCATAAAATATAGTAAAAGAATTGATGGGACAATGTATGTTGCTGAAGCTGTTGCACCTAATAAATGGAATAAAATATGGGTAACAACCGCATACGTGAATAAAAAAGATGCGGTTACGCGAGCGCCTCATGCTGTTAACAGCCAAGAGCATACGTCCAAAAACGCTCTCGCTTCTCCCACATCTTCTAACACCAATGTAACACAAAATACAAACGGCGTCAAGGATAATATACGCAACAAAGGGCAAAAAAATGCGGCGATAGATAAAGCGGCGGATAAGTACGACGGCAAAACGGCGCGGGAATTTAAAAATGCGTATGAAAAGACCGATATGCCCGCAGAGATTTACAGCGATCTGTTTAACGAAGCTTACGTGTATTCCGAGGCGGGATTTACCGAAAATCAAATTGAACGCATTATGAAACGCTCGGCGGGATATTCCGATTTTAAAGCGTCGGGCGCGCTCAAAGCGGCAAGCAGGGCGGGAAACGAAGTTTATAAAAAGCAGCTTTCCGATAAATCCGCGCGTATTGAAATGCAAAAAGACGGCGATACAAGGAAAGCCCGGGGAAGCTATACAAACAGTTCAAAAGCAAAGATAGATTTAGACCATGTGCGCGTGCTTCGGGCGTTTGCAAATACATACGGCTTGAACATTGAAATCGTTGACAGCATTGCCGACGACACGGCGAACGGAGTGTATATAAGCGGCAACAACATCCAGCTTTCCGCAAATGCGCTTGACAACGCATTGCCCGCTTATGCTCTGCACGAGGCGTATCACTATGTTAAGGAGTGGAACCCTACAGCGGCACAGGATATACAGAGCTTTATTATAGACGAGCTGCTAAAGGATCCCGAATTTGATTTTAAAGCGAGAGTAGAGCAGATAAAATCAAGGTATGAAACAGATTATGCGGGAGCAGTAGAGGAGCTTTGCGCCAATTCACTGATGAGCTTAACCGCAAATAAGGACTTTGTTGAGCGTTTTGTGCGTGAGGGCGACAAAACCACCGTGCAGAAATTTGTTGACGGCATGAAGAATGTTATTGCAAAGCTCAGAAAAATGCTTGCAAGCATTGCAGGGAGGTACGGCGAGGTCAGTGTGCTTAAAGAAAATCAAAAAGCTCTTAACAAGCTTGCCGATATGGTCGATTCCGCGCTAAAGCAAACAAGAGAAAATTATTCGGGAACAAATGATATCGATAATCAGGCAAAATACAGTATTAATCCAAAGTTTGAAGAAGAATACGATTCATGGGATAAAAAAACAAGCGGCGGATATTTTAGAATAGGCACAACATCAGATGCATTAATGAGTATAGGGGTTAATCCAAGTAAAATATATTGGGATAAAGCAAAAATACTGAAAATCAAAAACAAACATACTGAAATGACAGACAGTATCATAAAGCAAGTTCCGAATATACTTGAAAAACCTATTATAATAATGCAGTCAAAAACGGTTACAAACCGTGTTACTATGTTCGGTGAACTGGTTGACGACAGCGGAAAACCTGTGCTTGCTGCTTTGGAGCTAAAGCCGAACGGACGTATACAAGACTTTATAAAAGTTGCGAGCGTTTACAGCAGAGGCGCGCAAAACCTTATTGATACAAGCGAGATATTGTATATTGACCCAAATAAAAATAGAACCGATAGTTGGTTTCAGGCCTTAAGGCTGCAATTGCCGACAGGGGTAACCAACTACGGTTCTATAGGTAGAGTAACATACGTTGACAAAAATGTCAAGGGTGAAATTTCGTTCGGCAATAAAGGCGGTAAAACAGCAATGCAAGCCGCATTTGAAGCCGCCGAAAAAGAAAACTCTACACAGGATAATATATCGCAAAAAGGCAATAAATATTCTCTTAAAGAAACGTCCGAAATTGACAGCAAACAGCTTTTAGAGGAAAACGAGAAGCTCAAAAAGATAAACGAGAATCTGCGGCAGGAATTTAAGCTAACCAAAGGGCATAAGGTCAGCCAAAAAGCTGTGGAAAAGGTCGCGAGAAGTATGCTCCGCGAGTATAACAGCGATTATGATTTGCAACAGCTTAAAAAGAACATAACGTATGTGTTTGAGTATATAGCCAACGACAAAGACGTTACGATGGAAAGCGCGGTTAAAGCGTTATCCACTGTTACAAAAGCGGTTATAGAGCAGTCCTCGGTTTTGGATAAAACGTAATATACCGCTATAATTTCAAAAACGGCTGCGGAACCATTCCGCAACCGTTTTTTCTGTACATAATATTCTTGTGTCAGCCGACATGCAATCAAAGCATGTCCTTTAACGCTCCGTGCTTTTCATATTTTGTTTTTCTGATAATGCGGTTTTCATCGTCTACAAACACAATATTCGGCGCAAAACCGTCCGCTTCCTCGCCGCTCATAAGCGCGTATGCCATGATTATAATCTTGTCGCCCGGCTGCACCTTGCGTGCCGCCGCTCCGTTCAAGCAAACAAGCCCGCTTCCCTTTTCACCGGCTATGGTATAGGTTTCGAATCGGCTTCCGTTGTTGATATCGACTACCTGCACCTGCTCGTATTCGTGTATTCCTGCGGCGGCGAGCAGATCCTCGTCCACCGTTATGCTGCCTACGTAGTCGAGCTCCGCCTGCGATACAGTGGCGCGGTGGATTTTTCCTTTAAGCATGTTAACTAACACTGCGCATACTCCTTTAATCCTCTACGATAAAATTGTCAATAAGCCTCGTTTTTCCGATATAAACAGCCATCGCTACCAGTGTGTTGCCGTCAATAACCGTTTTTGGCTGCATGTCGTCCGCACCGACGATTTCAATATAATCGATTTTTGCAAGCGGCTCGGTTTTGATATTTTCTTCCATTGCGCTTATCAGTTCGGACGAATCAGTCGTGCCGCTTTTGATAAGCTCCTGCCCCATTTTAAGCGTTTTGCTCAATATCAGCGCCGCTTTTCTTTCCTGTTCGTTCAAATACGTGTTGCGCGAGCTTTTGGCAAGCCCGTCGTCCTCGCGTATTATCGGACAGCCTATAACCTTAACCGAAAAGTTCAGGTCTTTAACCATTCTTTTGATAACTGCCAGCTGCTGAGCGTCTTTTTGACCGAAATACGCCCTGTCTGGTAAAACAATGTTAAACAGCTTTCCAACCACCGTGCACACGCCTTTGAAATGCGTAGGACGGGTTTTTGCACAAAGTCCCTGAGAGGGACCGTCCATGTTGATATACGAGCAAAAACCGTCTGAATACATTTCCTGAGGCTCTGGGTTAAAAATCAAGTCCGCGCCCGAAGCTTCGCACAGCTTTTCATCCGCCGCCAAATCTCTGGGATAGCTTTCAAGGTCCTCCGACGGCGCAAACTGCATGGGATTTACAAATACGCTGACTACCGTTTTGTTGTTTTCTGAAACCGATCGGGCTATCAGGCTTTGATGCCCTTCGTGCAGATAGCCCATAGTCGGCACAAGCCCGACCGTCGCTCCCTGCGCCCGCCACTCGGCGACCTGTTGTATTACTTCGTTAATCGTATGTACTGTTTTCATAATACTATCAGCCTTTAAATATAAGCTGTTATTAATACAGCTTTTTTATGATTTCTTCATCGATTTTAAATGTGTGTTCTTCGGCGGGAAACGCAGTGCTTTTTACTTCCGCGTTATATTGCTTGAAAGCCTCTGTCATCATTTCTCCGATGTTGGCAAATTTTTTGACAAACTTCGGCGTGTAATCAGGAAACATACCGAGCATGTCCTGATAAACCAAGACTTGGCCGTCGCAGCCATTGCCCGCTCCTATGCCGATTGTAGGTATCGTTAGCTTTTGAGTTATAAACGTTGCCAGCTTTTCCGGAACTGCTTCGACGACTACGGCGAACGCTCCGGCTTTTTCGATTGCAAGAGCGTCCTCCAGCAGTTTTTTTGCCGCCTGCTCGGTTTTGCCCTGAACGCGGTTTCCTCCCAGTGCGTTTATTGCCTGCGGAGTTAGTCCGATATGCGCGCAAACCGGGATGCCGGCTTCGGTTATAGCTTTTATCTGTTCGCTGACTTCGGCGCCGCCCTCCAGCTTCACGGCGTTCGCACGACCCTCCTGGACAAGCCGACCTGCATTCACAACAGCGTCGTAAACGCCCGTTTGGTAAGACATAAACGGCATATCGGCAATGACCATCGCGCGCTTTGTTCCCCTTGCGACCGCTTTTGTGTGGTGTATCATGTCCTCCATAGTGACGCGCGTCGTATCATCGTATCCGAGCATGACGTTTCCTAAAGAATCCCCTACCAAAATCGAATCCACGCCTGAAGCGTCGATAAGCTGTGCGGTTGTGTAATCGTACGCTGTAAGCATGGATATTTTTTCACCGTTTTGTTTTGCTTTTGCAAATGTCAGTACTGTGTTTTTCATATATATCATTTCCTTGTCAAAGCCGTATGCTGATCTGCGAATCGGCAAAATAAAATTTAAGTGTTTAAAATAAAGTATACCTCAACAGTCAAAATTTGTAAAGCCGTTGTTTGGCATACGTTTTAAAGCCGTAAGGAAATTTGGTACAAAAAAGGACTCCACCAAAGTGGAGTCCTTTTATGGAGCTGCTAACCGGATTCGAACCGGTGACCTCGTCCTTACCAAGGACGTGCTCTGCCTACTGAGCCATAGCAGCATTTGCAAATTGCAGCTTTTATATTATACAACACACTTTGTGTTTAGTCAATATTAAAATTTAAAAAATCAGTCGAAAATATTACAGGCGGCAGAATACGAAAAAATCGTAATTCTCCGCCGTATTTTATATCATCAATGCGAATTTAAATTTTATAAATCAAAATCCGCCACTTCATAGCCCTCCTGCCGGGCCTTGTCGATAAAATCGCTCAATATTTCGGTGTTTGTTTTTGAAACCGCGTGCAAAAGATATATTGCCCCCGGATGCAGGCATTTAATAACCTTGCTCAGCGCTTCGTTTTTATCAGGCTGTGAATCGGTAACCCAATCCTTGTACGCAAAGCTCCAGAAAATGCTTTTGTATCCGGCTTGTTTTGTTACCGCAAGAGATTTTTCGGAAAATTCGCCCATAGGCGGTCTGAACAACGTCATTGTGTAGTTGAAATTTTTCTTTACGTAATCGTGGAGCTTTGTGATTTCCTCCTGTGCCTTTTCGGTCGTCAGTTCCGGCATTGACGGATGGCTCCACGAATGATTTCCTACAATATGTCCTTCGGATATCATCCGATTTATAAGTTCGCCGTTGCTTTTTACATAATCCTTTGTTTCCGCCTTGTAAACCGGCACTATGATGCTGATTTCAGGCA
>CAZHWR010000004.1:53462-64003 GCA_964536085.1 uncultured Oscillospiraceae bacterium | reverse complement strand
CCGCCTGATTACAGGCAAAACGGCAGGTAAATCTATCCCTGCCGCCTTACATATGATTTTTGTCCCTATCGAGGGTTAATCATATATTAAAGTAAATTTTAAGTTGGGATATTATTATTTGATTAAAAGAATCGGGCTGCGATTCTCAAAGCGGCATATTTGTATACTATGACGCTCATTATTCAGAAAGGAAAAAGCCATATCATGGATACTAATATATTTCAGCGATACGAAAAAAAGTATCTGCTCAACACCAATCAATACACAAATTTTCTAAACGCCATATCAAATAAGCTCACATATGCCGAATATCCCAAAGCGACCATTCAGAATCTGTATTTTGACACTCCGACCGATCTGCTCATAAGACGTTCTATTGAAAAGCCCGTTTACAAGGAAAAGTTTCGTCTGCGCAGTTATAATCCCGGCTCTGTCGGCAACGACGATATGATTTTTGCCGAGCTTAAGAGAAAATATCACGGTGTTGTTTACAAGCGCCGTACCAGAATCCCGCTTTGCAGTGCGTATGACTTGTTAAGCGGCAAAACTGCTCCCAAAACGCAGATAGAAAAAGAAATACGGGAATTTTTCAGTTTCTACCCCGAGCTTTCACCCGCAATGTATATTTCGTATAACAGAGACGCATTTGTATCAAAAAGCGACCCTGACCTGAGAATCACCTTTGACACAAATCTAAGATACAGCTATGATAGGCTAACATTTGGGCAAACAGCAGATCTGCTCCCAATTGCAAACGGAAAATCGGTGCTCGTTGAAATCAAAACCGCAACTGCTTTCCCGCTTTGGCTCACAAATGCTCTGAGCCGCGAAAAAATTTATCCGACTTCGTTTTCAAAATACGCAAATGCATATTTTGAAAAAACACAAAAAATATCAAAGGAGGGCGCTCACTGTGCTTGACAATATCTTTTCTCCGATAATATCCGCCACCGGCTCCGGTTCATTTCCAATAACGTCGTTTTTGATATGCACTCTTGTTTCACTTGTCTTAGGGCTTTGCATCGCGTTTATCTATAAATACAAAAACCGCGCCACAGGCAGCTTTTTGGTAACGCTGGCGCTGATGCCGGCGATAGTTCAGATGATTATCATGCTTGTAAACGGAAATCTGGGAACAGGAGTGGCTGTTATGGGCGCTTTCAGCCTCGTACGCTTTCGCTCTGTCCCCGGAAGTGCAAAAGAAATATGCAGTATATTTCTCGCCATGGCCGTCGGACTTGCAACGGGTATAGGATATATCGGTATAGCCGCGGTGTTTGTAATAATCATGGGAATCGCGTGGGTAATTTATACACGATTGGACTTCAGCAAAACAAAGCAAGCTGAAAAACAGCTCACCGTTACTATACCTGAAACTCTGAATTACACTGAAATCTTCGAGGACATCTTTAATAAATACACTTGTGAGCACCGCCTTTTAGGCGTCAAAACAACTAACATGGGAAGCCTGTTTAAGCTGAGCTATTCGATAGTACTGCTTGATGAAACATATGAAAAAAGCATGATCGATGAAATACGCTGCCGCAACGGTAATTTGGAAATATCCTGCTGCACCTTCTGCGGCGAACAACTTCAGCAGCTTTGATTGTAAAGCGCTGATGCTAATGAAAGGATGAATTTTGAATGAAAAAACACATACTGTGTGTTATATCTGTTCTCGCGGCTCTTTTTACGCTTGCGGGCTGTTCCGATAAATCCGACGGCTCAAACTCCGCCGCTCTCACCGCTTCGTCAGTCGAATTAATCTCAACCGACAATATAGACAGGGAGTTTTCATCCGACGACCTCAATTTTGACTACGAGGAGGAATCCGCCGTTTTAATCACTCTTTCGGACAACGGAATATCTGTTGATGGAAGCGGCGCTTCAGTTCAAAACGGAGTCGTGACAATAACCGCCGCGGGAACATATGTGGTTTCGGGAACGATTTCCGACGGACAAATATTAGTCGACGCAACAAACAAGGCTGACGTCCGTCTGGCTTTGAATTCCGCTTCAATAACCTGCTCAAACGGTCCTGCCATCTATGTTAAGCAGGCGGATAAGGTCATTTTAACACTTGTAAAAGGCACTGACAATTTCTTGACCGATTCGTCTTCTTATAATCTAAGCGATGATGAATCAAATGTCGACGCTGCAATATTCAGCAAGGACGATCTTACCATAAACGGCGAAGGCGCTTTAACCGTCACGGGAAATTACAGCCACGGAATAGTCACAAAAGACGACCTTGTCATCACAGGCGGCACAATCACCGTTACGGCGGTAAAGCACGCCATGTGCGGCAAGGACAGCGTCAGCATTTCAGACGGAACTTTTAATTTAACATGTGTAAAAGACGGTATACATTCCAGCAATACTGATGACGAAGGCAAGGGCTATATCTATATCCGCGGCGGCAGTTTTGAAATAAACGCGCAGGACGACGGCATGCACGCTGCCAACGCATTGCTTATAGAAGGCGGCACAATAAACATCGCGTCAAGCTATGAAGGGCTAGAGGGCAAAACCGTCACTATAACCGGGGGCACAATCAGCGTGATTTCCTCCGACGACGGCATCAACTCCGCAAGCGGCTCGGATACGACGGACGACGGTCACACTCTCGGAAACGATGATAAATTCAACCCGAACGGAAGCTCTGAAAACTATATCAATATATCGGGCGGCGAAATAAAAATAAGCGCCTCCGGCGATGGAATCGACTCCAACGGCTCGTTAATCATCAGCGGCGGAACTATATATGTAGACGGTCCGTCTGACGGCGGAAACGGAGCAATCGACTATGAAGGCAGCGGATTTATAAGCGGCGGAACAATAATTGCCTCCGGAAGCTCGGAAATGTCTTCAGGATTTTCTGAAAACTCCTCGCAATGCTCAATTATGTACAATGTTGCCCAAGGGCAAAGCGGCGAAATATCGCTTAAGGATTCCAACGGAAATGTTATCGCCTCATACACTCCGTCAAAGCAGTACGGTAACATCGTTATAAGCTCGCCCGAATTGACTCAGGGTGAAACGTACACGCTCACGGCAGGCTCCGAAACATATGAAATCACGCTTTCAGGAATAGTAACATCCAACACCTTCGGCGGCATGGGCAAAGGTCAAATGGGCGGCGGTAAAGGCGGAGGTCAAATGGGCGATGAGCAAGGCGGCGCACCCGACGCCTACGGACGCGGAATGTAATTCAGATAACAGCTGAATTTTCAACCGCTCAAAAAGTATAAAGCGGCTGAAAGCCGCTGATATGCCGAAGCATTTCAAGAACGTCGGTCGCTTTCAGGAAGAATTTCAGGCGATTTGCCCCTATCTGAATTAAGACGGTTTGATAAAACACCAAATTTACGGATAAAGTCCCGCGGTTAAACTGCGGGACTTTATCTTATGTTATAATAATTGAATATGCTGTATGGGTCTACGCAAATTCTGCCAAGCCTTTTTATATTTTTTATTGCGGCGGAATTTCGTTCGCAAAGCGCGCTGTTGCATCATATACTTTGCCTTGCAGAATCAATTTTCTCCAATCTTATATCACAAAACGCACCTTTCAAACGTGTATATAGTGAAGCGCTGTGATAAATACCTTTCCAGCGCAGAATTTTATCACGAAGGAGTTGATAAAATGAAAAAATCCGAACGGCCGTCGGACGAAGAAATTAAACAGCTTATTCAAAAACACTCAAACACGCTCTATAAAGCGGCGTTTGTAACGATCGGCAGCGACACGGGCGCGCAGGACGCGGTTCAGGAGGCGTTTTTTTAAAGTACCTCGAACGCCTGCCCGATTGCAGGGATGAAGAGCATTTGAAAGCGTGGCTTATTCGCGTGACGATTAACAACGCAAAAGACAAGCTGCGTTTTCACCTCCGTCTTGGGTCAATTCCGAATAACGCGGCTCAAAACGCGCAAACGGATGCAATATGCACGCAACAAGCTGAAAATCGAGCTTAACTGAAAGGAGTTTTATATTATGAAAAACGACGAAATCAAAAACGCATTTGACAACGTAAGCATTTCCTACTCGGCGCAAAAAAACATTGAAAACGCCTGCATCGAAAAAGATAAAAAGCGCAGCTTTGGCTTTGCTCCTCGCGTATTTAAGCCTATTGTTCCCAGCGTATGCGCGCTTGCGGCGGCGTTTGTGTTCGGCGCAGTACCTATGCTCGGCTCAAACGACAACGCAAACGGCATAGCGAGTGCTGCAAACGGCTTTTCATTATCGGTACACGCCCTGGACGCAAACGGCAACCAAACCGAAACCGAGCTGAAGGAAAACGAAAGCTAAAAAATCGACCTTAATATTGCGAAGCAATCTCTCAATGATATTATGGTTATGCTTGACGGCGGCGACAACGAAACAAGCTCGCTTTGGACGGATTTTGACTTCATCTGCAAGGGTGAAAACATAGATACCGTAACATATTCATCCGACAGCTACTATTTCGCGCCGATAAGCAAAAACGAATATAGTGAAATAGATTCCGAATATATCGTCGACACGCCCGATAAGTCGGACATCTCCCACAGCTACACCGTAAACTATGACGAGCAGAGTACAAAGCCGTATCAGATCATGTACGCAGACGGCACAACCGAATCCCGCGACATAGTTCTAAACGGCTTAACCCTGACAAACAGCGACGACGGCAGCCTGACAATAAACGCCGACAATGTTACCGCTACTGTAAAATAAAACGAAGCCCCGCTAAAACAAAATCGCGCAGACAGCTTCACAGATGCGGCGGCTTATGCGCGAAAAATCACATATGCAAAAACCGACGGCATATGCCGTCGGTTTATATATATCGATTGTTACTTTGCAAGAAGCTTTTTAAGTCTCTCGACCGCTTTTTGAGTATTTTCCTTGGTGTTGAAAGCGGTCATTCTGAAAAATCCCTCTCCGTTCGCGCCGAAGCCGGAGCCGGGAGTTCCCACAATGTTAGCCTCGGTTAAAAGCAAATCAAAGAAGTCCCACGATTTCATGCCATTCGGACACTCAAACCAGATATACGGCGAATGCTTGCCGCCTGTGTACCAAATACCCGCGTCGTCAAAGCACTGCGCGAGAATCTTCGCGTTTTCCTTATAGTATTCTATCGCCGCACGGGTCTGCTCATAGCCCTCTTTTGTGAAAACAGCCTCGGCGCCCCTTTGAACGATATACGGCACGCCGTTGAACTTGGTTGTCTGCCGTCTTAACCACATTTTGTTTATAGACGCGCCCTCAAATTCAAGGCTGTTCGGAACTATCGTATATCCGCAGCGGACTCCTGTAAATCCCGCGGTTTTTGACAGGGAGCAGAATTCAATCGCGCAGGTTTTGGCGCCCTCGATATCAAAAATACTTCCCGGAAGACTTCTGTCGCCGATAAAAGCTTCATACGCCGCATCGAACAAAATGAGTGCGTCGTTATCGTTTGCGTAGTCCACCCACTTTTTGAGCTGTTCCTTTGAATAAACAGCGCCCGTGGGATTGTTGGGCGAGCAAAGATAGATTATATCGCCCTTTGTGTTCTCATTCGGAACGGGCAAAAATCCGTTTTCCTTATTCGCATTCAGATAGACGATTTTTCTTCCCGCCATTGTATTCGTATCCGCGTAAACGGGATAAACCGGGTCGGGAATCAAAACCGTATTGTCCTTGTCAAATAAATCGAGGATATTTCCAACGTCGCTTTTAGCACCGTCTGAAATGAAAATCTCGTCTGACGTAAGCTCTATTCCGCGGCTTTCATAATAATTTCTGACAGCCTCGTGCAGAAAATCATAGCCCTGTTCGGGACCGTAACCGCGAAATGTCTGAGAGCTTTTTTGCTCATCGACCGCCTTGTTCATCGCGGTTGTAACAGCGTCGCACAGCGGGAGCGTAACGTCGCCTATACCCAGCTTGATGATGTCGGCGTTCGGATTTTGAGCCTTGTATTCAGACACCTTTTTGTTGATATTGGAAAAAAGATACGACTGCGCTATATTTTGAAAATTCTTGTTTATTTTCATCTATCGACAGCTCCTTTCATATTAAAATCTTCTGACCGAATTATCAGCCGTTATGCCTTACAGCCGCGGCGATAAATTCCCTGAATATAGGATGCGCCTGATTTGGGCGGCTTTTAAATTCGGGATGGAACTGCACTCCTATGTAAAAAGGATGTCCGGGGATTTCCACAGCCTCAACAAGCCTGTCGTCAGGCGATGTACCGCAGATTTTCATGCCGTTTGCCTCAAAATTCTCGCGGAATTTGTTGTTGAACTCATAGCGGTGACGATGCCGTTCGCTGATATTCTCTTTTTTATAACAGCGGCGCATAAGCGAGTTTTCCCTGACCTTGCAGGGATACGCTCCGAGGCGCATTGTTCCGCCCTTTTCGTCCACGCCCTGCTGGTCGTACATCAAGTCGATAACAGGAAACTCGCAGTTCACGTCAAACTCGCCGGAATTTGCGTTTTCAAAACCGAGGACGCTGCGGGCGTATTCGATAACTGCCGTCTGCATACCCAGACATATTCCGAAATACGGCAAATCGTTTTCGCGAGCGTACTTCGCCGCCTGAATTTTTCCTTCTATTCCTCGGTTGCCGAAGCCGCCCGGAACCAGTATGCCGTCGCAGTCACCGAATACCGCTTGAGCGTTTTCAGCGGTTACGATTTCTGAATCGACCCATTTTATCTTGATTTTAGCTTCGTTTTCATAGCCTGCGTGATTAAGCGCCTCTACCACCGACAAATACGCATCGTGCAGGCGCACATATTTGCCTACAAGCGCAATACTGACCGACTTTTTGCGCATTTTAACCCGCTCGAGCATCTTCTTCCACTCGGTCATATCCGGCTCGCCGCAGTCAATATGCAGCTTGTCGCACACGATTTTGGAAAAATTCTGCCGTTCGAGCATTAAAGGAGCTTCGTAAAGCACGGGAACGGTTATGTTCTCGATAACGCTCTCCGGCTCAACGTTGCAAAACAGCGAAAGCTTTTCGATGATATCGTCCTCGAGCGGATGGTCGCACCGCGCGACGATAATATCGGGGCTGATGCCTATCGAGCGCAGCTCTTTTACAGAATGCTGAGTCGGCTTTGACTTGTGCTCCTCCTGCCCGGGAAGATACACGATAAGCGACACATGAACAAACAGGCAGTTTTCTTTTCCGACCTCGATTGCCACCTGCCTTATCGCTTCTAAAAACGGCTGGCTTTCGATATCTCCCACCGTTCCGCCGATTTCGGTAATTATAACGTCCGCGTCGGATTTTTCGCCGACTGAGTAGATGAATCTTTTGATTTCATCGGTTATGTGCGGGATTACCTGAATCGTGCTTCCGAGATATTCGCCCTTGCGCTCTTTGGTTAAAACGTTCCAATAAACCTTACCCGTGGTAAGATTGGAATAGCGGTTCAGATTTTCGTCGATAAATCTCTCGTAATGACCCAAATCCAAATCGGTTTCGGCGCCGTCCTCTGTCACGAACACTTCGCCGTGCTGATACGGGCTCATTGTTCCGGGGTCGACGTTGATATACGGATCCAGCTTCTGCGCAGCGACCTTTATGCCTCTTGCCTTTAAAAGTCTGCCTAAGGATGCGGCGGTGATACCTTTGCCAAGCCCTGAAACTACTCCGCCGGTTACAAAAATATACTTCCTCATGATTAGATTTCCACCTCTCCCTCAAATACTGTTACTGCTTCGCCTTCAAGGAAAACTGCTTCGTCGGTGTATCTTATGGTAAGATTTCCGCCTTTAAGCTTAACCAAAACGTCCGAATCCTTGTCGCAGTAGCCGTTTTCAACAGCAGCCACGACTGCGGCGCAAGCGCCTGTTCCGCACGCCCAAGTTTCGCCGCTTCCGCGCTCCCATACGCGCATTTTCAGAACGTTTCTGCTTATGACCTGTATGAACTCGGTATTGACTCTTTCCGGGAATATAGCGGCTTCTTCAAACACAGGTCCTACCTTTTCGATATCGATATTGTCAGGCTGATCCACAAACACAACGCAGTGCGGATTTCCCATCGAAACACAGGTTATCTTGTAGGTCTCGCCGCCGATTTCGGTTTCTCGTCCGACTACCCTGTCGCCGTCAAGCGCAACGGGAATTTCGGGCGGGTTCAATATTGCCTTACCCATGTCAACCCTTACGGTGCTGACCTTATCGTCGATAATATTGCACTGCAGGGTTTTAATTCCGCTGAGCGTTTCGATTGTAAGCGTTTCTTTTTTGGCTATGCCGTAGTCGTAAACGTATTTACCGACGCAGCGGATTCCGTTTCCGCACATTTTGCCTTCGCTGCCGTCAAGATTGAACATACGCATTTTAGCGTCCGCTACATCCGACGGGCAGATGAGTATAACTCCATCCCCGCCGACGCCGTAATGCCTGTCCGAGAGTCGTATGCTGAGTCCCTCGGGATTGGTTATGTTCTGCTTAAAGCAGTCGAAATATATGTAGTCGTTTCCGCAGCCGTGCATCTTTGTAAATTTCAGATTCTCGCGCTGAGTTCTTCTGTGATTCAAATCGACAAGCTCGATATTATGCTGCCTGTAGCGGCTTTTAAGACTGTGAGCGACAGCGTCCGCCGTGTCGAGCGAGGTTAAACACGGAATACTGTATTCCACCGCTTTGCGGCGGATTTTAACGCTCGCACGCGACGGTATTCTTCCCTTTGTCGAAGTGGAAATAATGTAATTCACCTTTTTGTGCTCGATAAGCGAAAGCGGATTGTCGTCCGATTCGTGAATCTTCTGTACGACTGTGCAGGGGATTCCGTTGTGCTCCAAAACATCCGCCGTACCCTTGGTTGCGTATATTCCGAAGCCCAAATCGTAAAATTCCTTGGCTATCTCGCCTATCTCGCGCTTGTCGCTGTCGCGCACGGTTATAAACACGTTTCCGCGCTTGTGCGCCATATTGTAGCCCGCGGCGACAAGCCCCTTGAACATCGCTTCTTCCCTTGTGCTTGCAACACCCAAAACCTCACCTGTGGATTTCATTTCAGGTCCCAGATGGCTGTCGACTCCCGCAAGCTTTTCAAACGAGAACACAGGTACCTTGACCGCGATATAAGGCGCGGACGGATAAAGCCCTGTGCCGTACTCCATATTCACAAGCTTTTCGCCGAGCATGGCGCGCACCGCCAAATCAACCATCGGAACGCCCGTAACCTTGCTTATATAAGGAACCGTTCTTGAAGAACGCGGATTGACCTCGATAACATACAGCACATTTTCAAAATACAGATACTGAATATTTATTAGACCCTTTGTTTTGAGCGAAACCGCGAGCTTTTTAGAACTGTCGATAATTTCTTCCTTGAGCTTGTCCGAAAGATTCCACGCGGGATAAACCGCAATTGAGTCTCCCGAGTGGACTCCCGCGCGCTCAACGTGCTCCATTATGCCGGGAATTAAAATATCCTCGCCGTCGCAGATAGCGTCGACCTCAAGCTCCGTTCCCATCAAATATCTGTCAATCAGAACGGGATTCTGAATGTTCTGCGCCAGAATTATCTGCATATACTCGCGGACGTCCTGCTCGTTATACGCGATTATCATGTTCTGACCGCCCAAAACATACGAAGGACGCAAAAGCACCGGATAGCTAAGCTCTTTCGCGGTTTGCACCGCTTCCTCCTCGGTCATAACCGTCGCGCCCTTGGGGCGGGCAATATTGTGTTCTTCCAGCAGGGCGTCAAACCGTTCGCGATCCTCGGCGGCGTCGATAGAATCCGCCGACGTTCCCAGAATTTTAACGCCGTGGTCGTTTAAGTAATTTGTGAGCTTAATAGCCGTCTGACCGCCGAACGCAACGACCACGCCGTACGGCTTTTCGGTGTTGATAATAGCCATAACGTCCTCAGGGGTAAGCGGCTCGAAATAAAGCCTGTCGGACGTATCAAAATCGGTGGAAACCGTTTCGGGGTTGTTGTTCACCATGGCAACGTCGTATCCCGCCGCCTTCAACGCCCAAACACAGTGAACGCAGGCATAGTCAAATTCAATACCCTGACCTATTCTTATCGGACCCGAACCGAAAACAACGACCGTTTTCTTGTCCGACTTATTTTCGTTTATAAACTGCTCCGCTTCGTTTTCTTCGTCAAACGAAGAATAAAAATACGGAGTCTGCGCGGCGAACTCGCCCGCGCAGGTATCGACCATTTTAAAGCCCGCAATAAGCGGATTTTTGATCTTTTCGCCAGTGAGCCTTTCTATAACGCCGTCGGGATATCCCAAGCGCTTCGCCGTGCGGTAGGTTTCCTCGCTCGTATCGCCGCCGGCAAGCGTTCTTTCCATACCTGCAAGCTTTGCAAGCTTTGCCAAAAACCAGTTGTCGATTTTGGTTATATCATGGATTTTCTGTATTGATACTCCGCGGTATAACGCTTCGTACACCACAAAAATCCGCCTGTCGGTGCAGTCGTAAAGGCTGTTTTCAAGCATCTCGTCCGACATTTCACGGCACTGCTTATCAGCTAAGGAATCATGCGAAATTTCCGCGCCGCGGACAGCCTTCATCATCGCTT
>CAZHWR010000004.1:0-53452 GCA_964536085.1 uncultured Oscillospiraceae bacterium | reverse complement strand
CTCGAACGACTGACCTATAGCCATAACCTCGCCCGTGGCTTTCATCTGCGTTCCGAGCTTGCGGCTTGCGTAAACAAATTTATCAAACGGGAATTTCGGCATCTTTACAACGACATAGTCAAGCGCCGGCTCAAAGCAAGCGTATGTAGATCCTGTGATTTCATTTTTGATTTCGTGCAGATCATATCCTATCGCTATCTTTGCCGCAACCTTTGCAATCGGATATCCCGTCGCTTTGGAAGCGAGCGCGGAGGAGCGGCTAACGCGCGGATTAACCTCGATAACGGCGTATTCAAAGCTGTTGGGATTAAGGGCAAACTGGCAGTTGCAGCCGCCCTCGATTTTAAGCGCGTCTATAATTTTAAGCGCAGCGGAGCGAAGCATCTGATATTCCTTGTCCGCCAGCGAAACAGTCGGTGCGATAACGATACTGTCGCCTGTGTGAACGCCTACGGGATCGAGATTTTCCATCGCGCAGACGGTTATCGTATTGCCCGCAGCGTCGCGGATAACCTCGAACTCCACCTCTTTCCAGCCCGAAACGCTTTTTTCTATAAGCACCTGCGAAATCGGTGAAAGCCTGATTCCGTTTTCGGCAATTTCTTCGAGCTGTTCTTTGGTTTCAGCGATTCCTCCGCCTGTTCCGCCGAGCGTAAACGCAGGGCGAACAATAACAGGATAACCGATTTTGTCAGCAAACTCTAAAGCGTCCTCAACCGTTGTAACGACATCTGACGGGATAACGGGCTGACCGATGCTTTCCATAGTATCTTTAAACATCTGGCGGTCTTCAGCCTTGTTGATAGTATCAGCTCTCGCGCCCAAAAGCTGCACATTGTGCTGCTGCAAAAATCCCTCTTTGGCAAGCTGCATCGACAAAGTGAGCGCGGTCTGCCCTCCGAGGGTTGCGAGCAAAGCGTCAGGCTGCTCTTTTAAAATAATTCTTTTTATAACAGGCAGCGTGAGGGGCTCCATATAAACGGCGTCCGCCATGACGTTATCCGTCATAATCGTCGCGGGATTGGAGTTTACCAAAACAACCTCCAAGCCCTCCTGCTTAAGAGTACGGCACGCCTGAGTTCCCGCATAGTCAAATTCCGCGGCTTGTCCGATAACAATCGGACCCGAGCCTATAACCATAACCTTGTGAATGCTCTTATTTAACGGCATGCTGCTTTACCTCCTCAACCATATTCAAAAAGCGTTCAAACAAAAACTCGGTGTCCTTCGGCCCCGAAGCCGCTTCGGGATGGAACTGCGCCGAAAACGCTTTGATATCAGTGTAATCTATTCCCTCACAGGTACCGTCGTTTGCGTTTACGTATCTTAAAACGGCGTTTTCGGGAAGGCTATCGCTGACAACGGCATATCCGTGATTCTGGCTTGAAATATAAACTCTGCCCGTTTCGCGTTCAAGCACGGGCTGATTCGAGCCTCGGTGACCGTACCTGAGCTTTTCGGTGACCGCTCCCTGCGAAAGCGCCAGAAGCTGGTGACCGAGGCAGATACCGAACATCGGTATTCCGTATTCGGTGAGCAGCTTTATCTGCCTGATGATTTCCGTGTTATCCTGTGGGTCACCGGGACCGTTGGAAAGTAAAATTCCGTCCGGCTTTTCATCGGCTATCTGCTCGGCAGTGCTGCTTGCGGGCATGATAACAACCTCGCAGCCGCGTTTATAAAGCTCTCTTGCGATATTTTTCTTAGCGCCGAAATCCCACAAAACTATCCTGTATTTTTTATCATCGGGAGTTAAGACCGTTTTTTGCTCCGCTGTGACCGATTCGACTGCGTTGACAATTTTAAATCTGTGCAGCTCGCTTAAATCATTTTTCAAATCGTCGGGCAGCTCATAAACAATCTTTGCGTTCATAACACCGTGCTCGCGAACGATTTTTGTTAATCTTCTTGTATCTATTCCGTAAAGCCCCACAACGCCGTTATTCCTTAAAAAAGTGTCAAGACTGCCCTCACATCTGAAATTGGAGGGTTCTTGACACCATTCTCTAACAATATAAGCTTTTAAAACGGGGGATTTGCTTTCAAAATCGGAGGGAATTATCCCGTAATTTCCAATCAAAGGGAAAGTCTGGACTACCATCTGACCGAAATAACTGGGATCGGTCAGTGTTTCAAGATAACCTGTCATACCTGTTGTAAAAACAAGCTCGCCTGTTATTTCTTTACATGCGCCGAAGCTAAAGCCTGTAAAAACAGTGCCGTTCTTAAGAATAAGATATGCCGCTTTATTCATTGAGCGAACCTCCTTAATTTTTTTCATACTGATCCAGTATAGCGCGGGCGATCTCAAGGCGCGTTTTCCTTTGGTCCATCGCACACTTTTCAATATGCCTGTGCGCGTCCGGCTCGGTGTAGCCTTCGTACTCCATCAAAAGTCCTTTGGCTCTGCTCACAAGCCTTATTTCCTCGACTTTTTTCTGAAGATTATCCTTTTCCCTGTAAAGCTCGCCCAGACGCACCGAAGCAGCGTTCGCCATCTTAACCGCCTGAAAAAGAATCTGACGGTTTAAATTTGACGGCAAAACGCACACTCCGTAGTTTTCAAGCTGAGTGCTTACCCGCTCGGCCATATCCGCCTTAACTATGACGATAACGCCGGTAGGGCTGCCCTGCGCGATCTGCGACGCAAGCTGATTTCCGAATTCATCGGAAAGAGGACAATGGACTATAACAACGTCAAAAACCGTCTCTGTCAGCATTCTTCTTGCCGCGCCACCGTCTGAAGCCACAACAGGCTTAAAGCCCATAGCGCTTATCCATTCTGAAAGCATACCTGCGCTCTTATCAGCAGATGTGACGAGCAAAACTGAACTCACTAACGATTCACCTCTATCCACTATACCATAAATTTATCAAAAAAACATCAGATGTTCGAAAATTTTTTTATTTTTTGCAATTTCATATTCTTTTACTATTTTTTTCTTTTCAGAAAGATAAGTTTTTATTATTTTTTCCGGCAGTACTTTTTTAACAAATTCGCTCTCCTTTGCAATTTCTATAGCTTCCGCAAGCGACTCGGGAAGCTTTTCGATTCCGTCCAGCTGCTCCCTTGAAACCGTATAGCAATCGTGATTAAACGCATCGCGCAGCTTGTATTTGTTCTCTATTCCTTCAAGACCCGCGCTTATCAGAAGCGCCAGAACTATATACGGATTTCCCGCAGCGTCGGGCGATCTCAACTCCATGCGCGCTTTTTCACCGCTTGCGGACGGAATCCTTACAAGCTGCGAACGGTTTTGATGCGACCATGTAACATACTCAGGCGCTTCGTTTTTGCCAAGCCGCTTATAGGAATTGGTAGTTGGATTTGTAAACACGGTTATCTCCCTTATATGCCTTAAAATCCCCTCGATAAAGCTTTCCGCTTCAAGATTGTGCCTGCCGTTTTCAACTTCAAAAATATTCTTGCCGTTTTTTGTAAGCGAAAGGTTCATATGAACGCCGTTACCGCTTTCGTTTTCAAGAGGTTTGGGCATAAATGTGGCGTAGAGTCCGTTTTGACCGGCCACCGTTTTGACCGCGGCTTTGAACATAGTAAAATCATCCGCCGCGTTAACGGGATAGTTGAATCTGAAATCTATCTCGTTCTGACCGGGACCCTTTTTGTGGCAGGAGGTCTCCGGCTTGATTCCCATCTGTTCAAGCATCAGGCAGATGTCGCGGCGGATATTCTCGCCTTTGTCATCGGGAGCAAAATCCATGTAGCCGGCATTGTCCTGCGGAGTCATAGTGGGCTTTCCGAAATTATCCGTTTCAAATAGATAAAACTCACATTCATTACCGACGCGGCAGTTATAGCCCTGTCTTTCCGCACGGCGCATCACTGATTTTAAAATTCTGCGGCAGTCGCCCTCAAAATTGCTTCCGTCCGGATAGGTTATGTCGCAGAACATCCTCATAACGCTTCCCTGATGCGGTCTCCACGGCAACAAAGACAGCGTTCCGAAATCAGGCTTTAAAAGCAGATCCGCTTCGCTGATATTCATAAAACCGCGGATAGCAGAGGCGTCAAACGTCACTCCGCTTTCGAGATTTGACGTTAAATGTTCCGCCATTACCGATATATTCTTAATCTCGCCGAAAATATCGCAAAACATAAGCCGGATAAATTTAACGTCGTTTTCTTTTACAAAGTTAAGCAGTTCCTGAGCTGTATTGTCCATGCCTATCCTCCTTAATTCGCCGTATAAAGCTGCTTATACGGATTTGCGCTGTTCGGCATTATAACGTAAAATGTTCTCGATAAAACCTCGTCTTTATCGAGCGAAAATTTTTCACAGTAATTCGCAATATGCTCTTGTATTTCGCTTAAATCCTTTGAGTCCGCTTTTTTAACGCTGACTCTCGATGAAAGCTCGGGGGCTGTTTTCTGGCAAAGAAAAATTTTTCCGCCGTGCATTCCCGTCCCGGTAAAATTACCCACGCAGCTTTCTTCATCATTGAGATTCAATACTACGATCACGCCGCCCGCGAGATATTCGCCCAAAAAGCTGCCCGCCGTTTCGCCTATCATCAAAACAGGGCGTTTTTCCTTGTATTCCTTCATATGTATCCCCGCGCGGTATCCCGCATATCCGCGGACGTAAACCGCGCCGCCGCGCATAGCGTATCCGGGAGCGTCCCCAACGCTGCCGTTTATCACGATGAGACCGTCGTTCATCGTATCGCCTACAGCGTCCTGCGCGTTTCCGTTCACGGTTATAACGCTGCCGTCAAGGTACGCGCCGAGCGCATTTCCGGGAGTTCCGTTGATGGTGATATCCCTGCCGGAAAGCCCCGCGCCTATATAACGCTGACCGCAGCAGTTGTCGACAACGACGGTTTCGCCGCCGTCTTTTATAAGCTCATTGAGCTTTTTAAAATGTATGTTAAAGTTTGCATCTATATTCATTTATGACCGTTCCTTCCTTTCACAAACCGTACGTTCAGTATCAGCTTTCAAACTTTCCGTTTAAAAGCTCCTCGCGTTTTGAGCGGCTGAACGCCATAAGCCCCGGATTTTCAAATACGAGCTCAAAATCAATTTCGCTGAGCGGAATTTTTTCACGGATAAGGTTTGTATATATTCCCGATTTTTCAATATCACCGATAATAATATAGCCTTTGAGCAGGTCGTTTTCGGTGAAAAGCTTTTTATATGATGAGTCGGTTTTTATAAGGTGCTCCTCGCCCGTATATGTTCCGGCGGTTATAATGTGCTTTCCGAAAAATCCTATCGCGTTCATCGGAATCGCCTTGTCAAACTCAGCGCTGCCGCCCGCCATATTTATTCCCGCACATTCACCCTGCATATATGCGTTCGGCAAAAGCGCAAGTATTTTATCCGAATCGGAGGAAATATCGTGGCTTTCGGTGCAGTCGCCCGCCGCGTAAATATCGGGGAGCGAGGTTTCGAGCCTTTCGCTCACAACGATGCCGCGGTTGACCTTTCCGCCCGCATCTTTAACAAGCGAAACGTTCGGTCTTACGCCCACGGCCAATATAAGTATATCATATTCCACTGTGTTCCCGCTATTTAATTTTGCACAATTTTCGGAAAATTTCTGAACGCTGTCGGATAAAATAATATCTATACCGTTGTCTTCGAGATGCTTTTTGATAATGTCAGAACCGTCGTCGTCCAAAATGCTCGAAAGAACTCTGGGAGCCAAATCGACCACCGTAACGCTCTTTATGCGGTCTTTTATTCCCTCGGCGCATTTCAATCCTATTAATCCCGCTCCGATGATAAGCGCTCTTGTATTCGGACCGAGCTCCTTTTCAAGCTCCTTTGCCGAGTCAAGCGTCATAAACGTGAACTTTTTTTCCACCGTGTCAAGTCCGTCCATCGGCGGAACAAACGGCGAAGAGCCTGTCGAAACCATCAGCTTTTCATATCCGATTTCTTCGCCGCTTTCAAGCACGACCGATTTTTTATCCGTGTCGATATTGACCACCTTTTCGCCCGCGATAAGCTGAACGCCGTTGTTTTCATAAAAATCGTCGCCGCGGTATTTCATGCGCTGCTCATCGGTCTTACCGAGAAGAAGATACGAAATAAGCGGCCGTGAATATGTATGGTGCTTTTCGTCGCTTATGATGATGATTTTGCCGTCTTTATCAACGCTTCTTATACCCTCTGCACAGCCTATTCCCGCCGCGGAATTTCCGATAATAACATATTTTGCTTTTTTCATATATACAATCATTCCTTTCCTGACACAAGCAAGACAAGCGAAAACAAATCAAGAGCCTCTCTTGTTCCCGAATTAAGAAAATTTTTTTATTTTCTTGATTTCCCGCCTGCATCAGCTTACCGTTCCTCGAATATAATAGCTCTGTTCGGGCATCCCTCGACACACTTGGGAACGCCGCCGCTAGTCTTAATGCAAAGCTCGCATTTTTGCACAGCGCCGTCCTCGCTTGGCATGACCGCTCCGTAAGGGCAGCAGAGCACGCAGGTGTAGCAGTGTATACATTTCTCGTGGTCGATAGTGACAACGCCGTCTTCGCCCTTGCTCAGCGCCCCTGTGATACAGCCTTTAACGCAAAGCGGTTCGTCACAGTGGCGGCAGTTCACCGCAAAGGATATGTTGTTATCCCCCTCGACGCGGATGTTAGGATGAATTTTAACTCCCTTGAGCGCTTTTGACATATCGTCCTTGCCGGACGCCGCAAACGCGCAGTTATATTCGCAAAGATGACATCCGAGACACCATTTTTCATCAACATAGACCCGTTTCATTTATTGCTGCTCCCTTCCATATCATTCGCCGGCATGCTTGATGCCGAGTATCTCAAGCTCTTTTTCAGTCATTCCGATTCCTCTGAGCATAAGCCTGTTGCCCTTTAAGCTTTCGATAGAATTGATACCCATGCCGCCCATCATTTCTTTGATTTCGTGATTCCACGCCGTAAGAAGATTCACAAGCCGTTCGCTTCCCACATCGGGATTAAGGCGCTTAACAAGCTCGGGGCGCTGTGTGGCGATACCCCAGTTGCACTTGCCCGTATGGCAGGTTCTGCAAAGATGGCATCCGAGCGCCAAAAGCGCGGCGGTGCCTATGTAGCAGCAGTCCGCGCCGAGCGCAATGGCCTTGAAAACGTCCGCGCTGCTCCTGATACTTCCTCCGACGACTATCGAAACGTTGTCACGTATTCCCTCCTCGCGCAGGCGCGAATCAACAGCCGCGAGCGCAAGCTCTATCGGAATACCGACATTGTCCCTGATTCTGGTCGGCGCGGCTCCCGTTCCGCCACGGTATCCGTCGATAGCGATAATGTCCGCTCCGCTTCTTGCGATACCGCTCGCAATCGCCGAAATATTGTGGACCGCCGCGATTTTTACTATTACCGGCTTTGTGTAATTCGTCGCTTCCTTTAACGAGAAAACAAGCTGTCTTAAATCTTCTATCGAATAAATATCATGATGCGGCGCAGGCGAAATCGCGTCGCTTCCCTCGGGAATCATTCGGGTTCTTGAAACGTCGCCCACAATTTTAGCTCCCGGAAGATGTCCGCCGATACCCGGCTTTGCGCCCTGACCCATTTTTATCTCGATTGCCGAAGCCGCGCCGAGATAATCCGAGTGAACGCCGAAGCGTCCTGACGCAACCTGAACTATCGTATTTTTGCCGTATTTATAAAAGTCCTCGTGAAGCCCGCCCTCGCCGGTGTTGTAGTAAATACCGAGCTTTTCGGCAGCGCGCGCGAGCGACTCGTGCGCGTTGTAGCTAATCGAGCCGTAGCTCATCGCCGAAAACATAACCGGCATTGAAAGCTCCAAATTGGTGATTTTCGATGGAACAATGTTTCCGTTTTCGTCCCTTTTAACCTCTTTTGGCTTTGGTCCTAAGAAGACTCTGGTCTCCATCGGCTCGCGAAGCGGGTCGATGGACGGATTGGTCACCTGCGAAGCATTGAGCAGAATTTTATCGAAATAAATCGGATATTTTTCGGGGTTGCCCATGCTTGAAAGCAAAACTCCGCCCGAATCCGCCTGACGGTAGACCTCCTGTATCGCCTTGCCCGACCAGTTTGCATTTTCTTTAAACGTATGATCGGTTTTTACTATTTTAAGAGCGCGCGTTGGGCAGATGGAAACGCATCTGTGGCAGTTTACGCACTTTGACTCGTCCGCCATCATTTTGTCAAAATCGGAATCATATCTGTGAACCTCGTTCGCGCACTGCCGCTCGCATGCGCGGCATCCAATACACCTGTCGGGATTTCTGACGACCTCATATTCGGGATATATATAATTTACAGCCATTACTATGACTTCTCCTTTCACTTGCTTTGAGCCGTTTTAAACACGCCGAGCCGCGTGTCTTCAAAAGAACGACGCCCCTTTTGCTATTTGTTTTTATTAAGCTCAACAATAACCGACTCGCCGCCTTTGGGCGACCAAACCCTGTCTAACTCAGGTTCGATGATTCTTATAGCCGATTCCTCGCTTGCGATATATGTAGTGTCACCTTTTTCAGCCGCTACCATCGAACGCAGCTTTAATCTGTCGTTAAGCGCCATCATGCCGCCCTCGTAGCCCACCAAAATCGAAAACGGTCCTGTTATAAGCTGCGACGCGAATATGTTTCTCAAATACTCCTCGCGTTTCCTTTCCTCTTTTGGCAGCGTGTTTATCGTGTTCCAGAACGGAGCCGCTATGACCGATGCGATTTCTTTGAAGCTGAGCCCGATTTTACGGTTTAAAAAGTCAACGATATATGCAATTACCTCGGTGTCGGTCTGAAGCGTACATTTATAGCCGTACATTTCTATAGCGCGGCGGTTGGCGTCGTAAGAGGAAATTTCGCCGTTGTGAACCACCGAATAATCCAGCAGAGAAAACGGATGCGCTCCGCCCCACCAGCCGGGAGTGTTCGTGGGATAGCGTCCGTGCGCCGTCCAGCTGTAGCCCTCGTATTCGTCGAGGCGGTAAAATTTGCCCACGTCTTCAGGGAACCCGACCGCCTTGAACACGCCCATATTTTTCCCGCTCGAAAAAACATACGCTCCGTCGATTTGCGTATTGACTCTGAACACGCATCTGACAACAAATTCGCGTTCATCCAACTGACTCTCCGCAAGCTTTGTATGAAGCGGAGTTACAAAATACCTCCAGATAAGCGGTTCATCGGTTATCTGCGGAATCTTTCTTGTGGGAATTTTAGAAAGGTTGATAATGTCGAAATGCTTTTCCAAAAACGATTCGCATTTCTGTTTTGAAACAGCGTCGTTGTAAAAAACATGGAACGCATAGTAATCCTTATACTCGGGATATATTCCGTAAGCTGCGAAACCGCCTCCCAAGCCGTTGGAACGGTCGTGCATGACCTCGATAGACTTAACGATAGCCTCACCGCTTACTCTTTTAGCGTCCTTACAAAATATTCCCGATATAGCGCACCCTGAAGGTATGCGCACCTGACCTTCGAGCAACATTAAAAGTCCTCCTTATACATTATAATAAAAAGGCGTTCATAAATACAGCAGCATTAACATTTCCGTTTCATACTGCTGTATTTATGAACGCCTTCGTTCTTATTAGGCATTATACTATTAAACAGGGTTTATTGTCAAACAAAAATACAGTCTGCCGAACAGAATATTTCACTTTTTGTATAAATACACAATATCACAAGCGGCATGTGCGAATATTTTACATCAATCTTCTAAAATACTGCAAATTTCAAAAAATCCATTGACAAATAATTTTTGCTGAATTATACTTAAACCATACAGCAAAGGCGCTGCGATTCGATCGTGTCGCCTTTTTTTATTTATTTTCAAGGAGGAAACCCATATGGTCATCAAAGAAGTCTTTGGATCCAATGTATTTAATGATTCGGTTATGCGCGAAAGGCTGCCGAAGGAGACCTACCGTGCGCTCAAAAAAGTAACCGGCGAAGGCTGCCCGTTAACGCTTGAAATCGCAAATGTCGTCGCCCATGCGATGAAAGACTGGGCAGTTGAAAAAGGAGCTACCCACTTCACCCATTGGTTCCAGCCGATGACAGGAATCACTGCCGAAAAGCACGACAGCTTTATTTCTCCCGACGGCAACGGAAAGGTCATTTTAGAATTTTCCGGTAAAGAACTTATTAAAGGTGAGCCTGACGCTTCGAGCTTCCCCTCCGGCGGACTCAGAGCGACCTTTGAAGCCCGCGGATACACCGCATGGGATCCTACCTCTTACGCATTTATAAAAGACAATACTCTTTGTATTCCAACCGCTTTTTGCTCATACGGCGGCGAAGCGCTCGACAAAAAGACTCCGCTTTTGCGTTCTATGGAGCTTTTGAGCAAAGAAGCTGTAAAAATTCTGCATTTGTTTGGCAATACCGAGGTTAAAAAGGTTACCACCACCGTCGGTCCCGAACAGGAATATTTTCTTATTGACAAAAAAATGTACGATCAGAGAAAAGACCTTATCTTCTGCGGCAGAACGCTCTACGGCGCCAGCGCACCCAAAGGTCAGGAGCTTGAGGATCACTACTTCGGCACTATCAAAACCCGCGTAAGCGAGTATATGCACGATCTCGACGAAGAGTTGTGGAAGCTCGGTATCCTTGCAAAAACAAAGCACAATGAGGTCGCTCCCGCACAGCACGAGATGGCTCCGATATTCACAACGACAAACATAGCCGCCGATCACAATCAGCTCACCATGGAGGTTATGAAGAAAGTCGCTGAGCGCCACGGTCTTGTTTGCCTTTTGCATGAAAAGCCGTTCGCAGGCGTAAACGGCAGCGGCAAGCATAACAACTGGTCGCTTTCCACCGACACCGGTATCAATCTTTTAGAGCCCGGCAAGCATCCTAAGGACAATAAGCGCTTTTTGCTGTTCCTGTGCGCGATAATCAAGGGTATTGACGAATATCAGGATCTTATGAGAATTACCGTTGCAAGCGCCGGAAACGATCACCGTCTGGGCGCAAATGAAGCTCCTCCCGCAATCATCTCTGTATTTCTGGGAAGCGAGCTCACATCGGTCATTAACGCAATTGAAACAGGCGACAGCTATAACGAGTCCGGCAAAACCAAAATGCAGCTCGGCGTAGACGTTATTCCTGTTTTCCAAAAAGATACCACCGACCGCAACCGCACCTCTCCGTTTGCGTTCACAGGAAATAAATTCGAATTCAGAATGTTGGGCTCCGCACTTTCTGTTTCCTGCCCCAACCACACCCTGAACACCATCGTCGCCGAAGAACTCTCGCAGTTCTATGAAAGACTTTCCGCAGCAAGCGATTTTGAAAGCGAGCTCAACGCTCTGCTTAAAGACACCATAAAAGCGCACAAGCGCATTCTGTTCGATGGCAACAACTACTCCGACGAATGGGTTAAAGAAGCCGAAAAACGCGGACTGCTCAATCTTAAAGCAACTCCCGACGCGCTCGAGCATTACATTGATGAAAAAAACATTGAACTGTTCACCAAAAACAACATCTTCACCAAGGCGGAAATGCTCTCGCGCTATGAGATACAGCTTGAAAACTATTCCAAGGTTATCCATATCGAAGCGCTTACCGCTCTTGAAATGGCAAAACAGGATATCCTGCCCGCAACCTTGAAATATGTTGATTTCCTTACAAGCTCGGCTCTTGGCAAGAAAAATCTCAATTCCAAATATGCCTGCAAAGCGGAAACTGCGCTTATTGACAAATTGTCCGGTTTGTGCGATGATATGTATGACAAATGCGGCAAGCTCGAAAAAGTTATTGCTGCCGCTGAGACCCTTACCGATCCGCTCGAATCCGCGAAATTCTATGAAAACACCGTATTGCCCGCAATGGGAGATCTTCGCGAAACAGCAGACGAAGCAGAAAAAGATACCGCCAAAGAATTCCTGCCCTATCCTACATACGGCGACATCCTCTTCAGCGTTTAATTTCTGCAATTGCAATATATTAGGGGACTGTGTCAAACAGTCCCCTCTTTTATTTTCAATAAGTCCGCATCGCGGGCGCAGCATGACCTCATGCCAACAGAAAGGAATATTCTTTAACATGCAAAATTTTGATTTGTTTGACGACCGCCCGCATGAGGAATGCGGCGTATTCGGCGTATTCTGTCCTGATAATAATAACGACTTCGGCAGTATATCAGATATCATCTACCACGGCTTGCTCTCGCTTCAGCACAGAGGTCAGGAAAGCTGCGGTATCGCCGTTGCTGACAACGGAGTTATGAACTATTATAAAAACATGGGTACAGTTACCGACGTTTTTCCCGAAAGCCAAAGGAACAAGCTCACAGGGCAGATAGGTATAGGGCATGTCAGATATTCCACAACCGGCGAAAGTGTCCCGCAAAACGCCCAGCCGCTCGTTCAGCACTATCAAAAGGGCATGTTTGCGCTCGCGCACAATGGCAATCTTGTCAATACAAAGGATCTGCGAAACGAGCTGACAAGCGCTGGCGCTATATTTCAGACCACCATCGACTCGGAAATCATAGCATATATCATCGCGCGCGAGCGACTTAAATCGCACACTCTTGAAGGCGCCGTCAAGCAGACTATTCCCCGCCTTTCGGGCTCTTTCTCGCTTTTGATTATGAGCCCGCGCAAGCTCATAGCCGTGCGCGACCCGCTCGGACTGCGCCCGCTTTGCATCGGAAAAATCGGCAATGCGTATGTGTTCGCCTCGGAAACCTGCGCGCTCGACGCTTGCTCCGCGGAATTTATTCGCGACGTTAAGCCGGGCGAAATAGTCATCGCAGATAATGACGGCCTGCACAGCGACACAACGTATTGCTCTGATAAAACGGCAAACTGCGTGTTTGAATACATCTATTTTTCCCGCGCGGACAGCTTTTTAGAGGGTAAGAGCGTATATAAAGCCCGCGAACGCGCGGGAGAGATTCTGGCGCGCGAATATCCTGTTGAGGCAGACATGGTTATCGGCGTTCCCGAATCGGGCATACCCGCCGCGATAGGCTATTCAAACGCATCGGGCATACCGTACGAGCAGGGTATCGTCAAGAACGGATATATTGGCAGAACGTTTATCAAACCCACTCAGGCAAGCCGCAAAAGCAGCGTTAAAATAAAGCTCAATCCCATATCCAAGCTGATAAACGGAAAAAGGATAGTTCTGCTCGACGATTCTATCGTAAGGGGAACCACCTGCGACTGCATAGTCCGGCTGCTCAAAGACGCGGGCGCAAAAGAAGTACACCTGCGAATAAGCTCTCCTATGTTTACATGGCCGTGCTTTTACGGGACGGACATCCCGTCCAAGGACGAGCTTATCGCCTGCCACCATACAATGGAGGAAATCGGCAAAATCAGCGGCGCGGATTCGATAGGATTTCTGCCTGTCGATACGCTCGGAGAGATGCTCGGCTGTTCCGAGCACAACTTCTGCGACGCATGCTTCACAGGAAATTATCCGATAGAATACAACTATAAATTTTAGGCGGATTGTTTAAAAGCAAGCCAAGGGGAAAATTTTTACATTCCTTTCCCCTTTTATGATTTCTATTTTTTAACGACCAAGCGGTAAGGTCGTGTTACGCACAAAGCGCGTTTTTGCAATTCAAAGCCGCTTCTTTAGTATTCGTCAGTGCATTTTCACTTTCGATTTATCATCAACACAAGTTTATCTGAACTTTCGATAAATAGCGTGAGATATAACGTATATTTATCTAAGCATAAAAAACAGGAGGGCGATTGCCCTCCTGTTTTTTATAATGATTGGTTTTTTCCCTGTTTTTTCTTTGCTGCGATATCCGCGATAGCGTCTTTTCTGGAAAGATTGATTCTTCCCTGGTCGTCGATTTCGACAACCTTGACAACAATCTCATCGCCTATGCTGACAACATCCTCGACCTTGTCAACGCGCCTGTCCTCAAGCTTTGAGATGTGAACAAGACCCTCTTTTCCGGGAGCAATCTCAACAAACGCGCCGAAGTTAAGAATCCTTGTTACCTTGCCCTTGTATATTGCTCCGACCTCCGGGTCTTTTGCAATAGTCTCAACAATAAACAGCGCGCGCTTTGCGTTTTCCAAATCAACGCCGAGGATATAAACGCTTCCGTCGTCGTTGATATCGATCTTAACGTCGCACTCGGCGCAAATTTTCTGAATGACCTTTCCGCCGGTTCCGATAACATCGCGGATTTTATCAACGTCGATTTTGGTCTGGAGCATCTTGGGTGCGTATTTAGAAAGCTCTGCTCTCGGCTTCGGTATTTCCTTGAGCATTACCTCGTCCAGAATGTAAAAACGCGCCTTTTTGGTCTGCTCAAACGCAGCCTTTATAATATCAAGGGTAAGCCCCTCAATTTTCATGTCGACCTGGATAGAAGTGATACCGTTTTTCGTACCGCCGACCTTAAAGTCCATATCGCCGAAGAAATCTTCAAGACCCTGAATGTCTACCATCGTCATCCATCGATCCCCTTCGGTGATAAGTCCGCAGGAGATGCCCGCAACGGGAGCTTTTATCGGAACACCCGCGTCCATAAGCGCCAAGGTTGAAGCGCAGATAGAAGCCTGCGAGGTGGAGCCGTTAGATGAAAGAACCTCTGAAACCAAACGGAAAGCGTAAGGAAATTCATCCACCGGGGGAATGACCGGCTTTAATGCCTTTTCTGCCAAAGCTCCGTGACCGATTTCACGGCGTCCGGGACCTCTGCTCGGCTTTGTTTCACCAACAGAGTAGGACGGGAAATTGTATTGGTGCATATATCTTTTTTCAGTGTGTTCGTCAAGACCGTCGATAATCTGCGCGTCGCTCACCGGACCGAGCGTTGCAATAGTCAAAACCTGAGTCTGTCCGCGTGTGAACAGTCCGGAGCCGTGAACGCGGGGCAGAACGCCTGCCTGAGCCGCAAGAGGACGAATCTCGTCCATCTTTCTGCCGTCAACGCGCTTGCCCTCGTCGAGCAGCCAGCGGCGGACGATATATTTTTGCAGCTTGTACATGCACTCCTCGATGTCGGCTTCCTGCTCGGGATATTTTTCGTCGAACTCGGCGTGAACTTCCTCGTAAACAGGAGCAAGTCTTTCCTCGCGGATATTTTTATCGTCTGTATCAAGTGCGAATTTGACCTTGTCCTCGGCGAAAGCCTTGATTTCCTCGAACATGTCGTGATCGACTTCTTTTGATTCAAACGGGAATTTTTCTTTTCCGACCTCTTTCTGGATTTCCGCAACAAACGCGACGATTTCTTTATTGACGTTGTGCGCTTTTTCGATAGCCTTGAGCATTATCTCGTCGGGAACCTGATTCGCGCCCGCTTCGAGCATTACAACCTTATCCGCGGTGGAAACAACGGTCAGATCCAAATCAGACTTTTCCCTTTGCTCCTGCACGGGATTGATAACTATTTCACCGTCGATAAGACCGACACGCACTCCTCCGATAGGACCGTGCCACGGAATATCGGAAATGGACAGTGCAACGGATGTTCCTATCATACCCGCAACCTCGGGAGCGTTGTCAACGTCGGTCGCCAAAACGGTCATAACGACCGAAACATCGTTTCGCATATCCTTCGGGAAAAGCGGACGGATAGGGCGGTCGATAACGCGGGACGTTAAAACCGAATTCTCGCTCGGTCTTCCCTCGCGCTTTAAAAACGAACCGGGGATTTTACCCGCGGCGTACATCTTCTCTTCAAAGTCAACAGAAAGCGGGAAAAAATCTACCCCTTCGCGCGGCTTTGCCGAAGCGGTAACGTTAGTCATAACGACAGTGTCGCCGTATCTTACCCAGCATGAGCCGTTGGCAAGCTCGGACGTTTTACCTGTCTCTACCGTGAGCTCACGGCCGGCAAGCGTAGTTTTAAAAACTCTGTAATTTTCGTTCATTTTCAAAAAACCTCCATAAATTTCGTGCAATTACAGGGTTTTTAGCAATAAACACTGCGCCCGAACAAACGCAGACGCACTATTTAATGCTAAGCCCGAAATTACACGTTTAAATACCAAAAAGGCAGATAGAATACTCCACCTGCCTTATACAGCCAAAAATTATTTACGAATACCGAGTTTAGCGATAATCGCACGGTAACGCTCGATATCCTTTTTCATAAGGTAGTTCAAAAGGTTACGGCGTTTACCAACCATTTTAAGCAGACCTCTTCTGGAATGATGGTCGTGCTTATGCTCTTTAAGATGCTCGTTTAAATCGTTGATTCTTTTTGTTAGAATAGCGATCTGCACCTCAGGCGAGCCGGTGTCTTTCTCGTGGATTCGGCTTGATTCAATAACCGAAGTTTTTTCTTCTTTTAACATCATGATAATGTCACCTCATTAAAATATTTACCGTTGTCTTAGCAAAGGGCAGGTAACGCTCCCGAAAACTGGGCTTTGTCCGCATTGCCAAGGCGCGGCGATATCTGAATTATATCACATCGGATTCCATTTGTAAAGCCTGAAAAAAATTATTGTCAACCTGTGTGTCGATTTTAGTTGACAATGCAAATCTGCTATGGTATACTCGCTTCGGCGGCTGAAAAGTTTAACGCCGCACTATTTGCAGCAAATAGAGGATTATAGCTATGACGACAAAGCAATCTGTGCTGGGCATACTTGAACAATACAAGGGTGAAAGTGTGTCCGGCAGTAAAATCGCACAGCACGCGGGCGTTTCGCGCTCCGCTGTGTGGAAAGCGGTGACCGCCCTGCGCTCGGACGGTTACGACATCGAAGCGGTTACCAACAAGGGATATCGGCTGAATGTTAAAAGCGACATTCTCTCCGCCGAAAGCATATCGCCGTTTTTAAAAGACGACGGCTATCACATCACCGTTTACGACGCTATAGACTCCACAAATTCCGCTTTAAAGCGTGCCGCTCAAAACGGCGCGCCGGATAAATCCGCCGCGGTAGCGCTCACCCAAACCGGCGGACGCGGACGGCGCGGACACAGCTTTTTTTCGCCCGGCAAATCAGGACTTTATTTAAGCGTGCTTTACCGCCCGCAAAACATAACCGCCGCGGACGCCCCGGTTGTTACGACCGCCGCCGCAGTTGCGATATGCCGCGCGGTCTCTGAAGTCGTTAAAGCGGAGCTTGAAATAAAGTGGATAAACGACCTGTTTTACAATGGCAAAAAGGTTTGCGGCATTTTAACCGAGGCAGCGACCGACTTTGAATCGGGAAGCCTTGAATATATCGTTATCGGTGCCGGGCTCAACTTAAATCCTCCTCCCGGAGGATTTCCCGAACCGATCGCAAATATTGCGGGGGCTATATCCGATTTCCCTGTTGACAAAAGCCGTCTTACAGCGTCAATACTCAACTATCTGACCGAATATATCGCGGCGCTTCCCGAACGCAACTTTTTAAGCGAATACAAAAAGAGACTGTTCGTTTTGGGTAAAAAAATAAATGTTTTATCCCCCGACGGAGATTATTCCGCCCGCGCTGTCAACATCAATCAAAACGCTGAACTGATCGTCACCGATGAAAGCGGAATTACCAAAATTTTAAACTCCGGGGAAATAAGGCTGAAGCTTGATTGATTTCATGTCTGAAGTCCTCATATTACTATGGGAAAACGCCGAAAAACCAAAGCTTTCGGCTATGAACAAAACTGAAAAGGAACTGATTAAAATGAACAAAAGCTTATACAGAACAAAATCAATGATATTCTGCGCGCTGTTCGCGGCGCTTATAATAGTGGGAACCTACATTAAGCTTCAGGTCGGTCCTGTCGCATTCACGTTACAGTCGCTGGTTGTAACATTTGCCGCGCTTTTACTAGGGCCGTACCGCGGCGCGATAAGCGTCGGAGTATATATAATACTTGGACTTATCGGACTTCCCGTATTTACAAGCGGCGGCGGTATAACATCGTTTTTATCCCCCTCGTTCGGATTTGTAATAGGATTTATTCCCATGGTTTTCGTTATCGGCTTTGTCGCCAAAAAGCTCGGAACAAAATTCTGGACGCTTTTGGTCGCCTCAATAGCCGGACTGGTTGTTCTCTACATATTCGGTCTTATATACGGATACATCATCATGAACGTTTATCTTGCAAAGGGAATGTCTATCGGCGCGCTGCTCTGGTCGTTTGTAGGTATGTTCGTCCCTGTCGATATCGTAAAATGCCTTGTAGCGTCGGCGCTTTCGTGCAAACTGATACCGATTATCAAAAAAATCGATGCTTAGTTTTCAAGTTTATATTAAAAAACAAGACCGAAGGAAAGCAACATTTTCCTTCGGTCTTGTTTTTATGCAAAAATGTTTATAACTCAGCAGTTATAATTGTTGCTCCCAGCCCTTGCAGACGTTCACCCAGCCTTCAAAATTGGAAGCGTATTTTTCAAGCTCGGGTATCGTCAGCCCTATCGCGCTGTTTGCGCTTCCGCAGGCGGGAAAAACCACGCTGAAGCGTTTCAGCGATTCATCAAGATACACTCTCACTCCGCTGTTGACGGCAAACGGGCACACTCCGCCTACCGCGTGACCGACAATCTGCTCAACAGCTTCAGCGTGCAGCATATTTGCTTTGAATCCGAAATGCGTCTTAAACTTTTTGCTGTCTACCCGCGCGTCGCCCGCGGCGACAATCAGTACGCAGCCCTCGCCGGCTGAAAACGAAAGAGTCTTTGCAATCCGCCGGGGCTCGCACCCCAACGCCTTTGCCGCAAGCTCAACAGTAGCACTCGACGAATCAAACTCGCGTATCTTATCCTCGATTCCGAGCGTTTTAAAATATTCTCTCACCTTTTGAATAGCCATCAGTTGTTTTATCCTCACTTTTCACCGCGCAAAACGCAGTAAGTTGAAATCTTCCTATTTAAAATACCCGTCAAGATACTCTTTTTTGGTAATGATAAAATAAGCGAACAGCGAATTTGCCCATGCAAACCATTCGCGGGAATATTCATTTTGATTGCAGCAGTTTACACCTTCATGCATCAGGCATTTGCCTGCGTCTGAATTGAGCACAAGCTCCAAACAGCTTACGATTTCTTCCTTGTTTTCAGACGTTAACGCCTGCATTATAACGCCTATATGCCACACGTATCCGCTGGGAGTATGCGGACTTCCAACACCTTTAAGCACGCTTCCCTCAAAATAAAACGGATTTTCTTTACTGAGCACATACCTGCGCGTGTTCTGATATATCTCATCATCCGTATCGCAATACCCAAGATACGGAAGCGACAACAAGCTCGGAACATTTGCGTCATCCATGAAAAATCGGTTTGAAAGCCCGTCGATTTCGTAGGCGTATATTTTGCCGAACTCAGGATGGTCGTACACCGCATATTTGTCGATGCCATCTTGTATCTCGTTTCTAAGTTCCGTAGCTTTTCGGGAAATTTCAGAATCGGGAACGATTTTTGTATAAATTTCTTCAAGCTGATTTAAAATCACAACCGCAAACATATTCCCCGGAATAAAATAGCCGTATTTGCATGCGTCGTCGCTGGGGCGGTAGCCGCTCCAAATCATACCTGTGTAACCCACAGGACCGCCCTTTCCCTCACAGGGAACAGAGAGCTCGGGCGGGTCGCTCGGACGGAAATGCGAATAGTCCGACTTTTCATGGTGATTCTGCTCTGTTTTAAAAACATCTAAAATAAGCTTTACCGCTTTTTTGTATTCATCGGAGAAAATGCTCGCGTCGCCGCTGACCTTGTAGTATCTGTACGACAAAAACACGGGATAGCACAGCGAATCAATTTCAAATTTTCTCTCCCACACCCAAGGGCTGTGCTTTGTTATATCGCCCTTATGCCCATGATTATTGTCTGTTTCGTTGAACGCGTTTGCATACGGATCCTTTAAAATATAGAAAAACTGGCGGGTTATCATACCCTTGACAAATTTTTTGACCTCTTCGTCACGGTTTACAAACTCAAGATAATGTATGACCTGCGCGCTGGAATCACGCAGCCACATCGCCGGAATATCTCCCGTGAAAACATACGCGGTGCCGTCGTCCATCATTTTAACGGTGGTGTCAAGCGTGCTGTAAAAACAGTTTTCAAATGTCTTTTTGAGCTTTTCGTCCTTTATGGATTCGCAAAATTCCGAGATTTGTTTTCTCATCGCCTTACATTCAAGCATCTGTTTTATTTCCTTTCTGTTTAAAATCAGTCTGTTCTTTCTTTCTGCCAAATTGCAAGCATACCGTACATTTCAGCGTTCGCGCTCATGTCCAGCGCTTCCCTGTACAAACTGCGGTCACTTGAATCCCAGCCTGATATCCAGTTGTACGGCATATAACCCGTGTTGTCCGCCTTGTAGGTTTCATATGCATAGTCCATAGATTTCTGAAATTCCTCTATGTATTTGGCGGTTTGTTTTTTAGCATACGGATACAAATCCATATATCCGCGGAGCAAAATTGCATTAAACCAAATGTTTGAAGTACACGCAAAGCTTGTGTATCCCGATTTAACAGTAGTGTCGCCAAAATAATCCATCGCGCCCTTAGCGCAGGCAAGCGCCTCGTTAAGGTATTTTTGCTCGCCTGTAGCGCCGTACAAGGCGGCGGCGCCGGAAATCATCGTACCGGTGTTGTAAGAATAAAATCCCGTTCCTGCGGAGCTTCCCTCGACCCATTTGCCGTTTACCTGTTTTGCGCCGACAAGATCTTCATATATGTTGAGAGAATTGTTTCTGAGCGCGTTATAGGAAAAATCATAAACCTTTTCAGCCCATGTAAGATATTTCTTTTTCCCCGTGTGACTATACAAATCAACAAATATCTTTATTGCGGGATTATTAGAACAGCTGTGCCGCGCCTCGTGACGCGTATCCCAGAAGAATCCACCCAGCGGTTCAAACCACGCTTCGTTGATTAACATGGTCATTAAGCTCTCAGCGCGGTTTAAATATTTCTTTTTTCCGGTCAGTTCATACGAACGCAAAAAATTAATTGCCAGCCACAGATTATCATCATACGCAAGCGACTCATCGGTCGCACCCAAAGGCGTGCTTCCTCTGTTTACAACATAACCCCATAGCTTTCCGTTTTTTTGATAGCCATAGTACTCAAGCCCTGCGTTGACATTTGCAAGGCGGTTCAACTGCTTGGTAGTTTTCTGCATTTTTGTTATAACCGTCTGCATAGATTGAAGTGCGCCGTATTCCCATGCGGTTGCAACGGCCGCATTACTCTTTACAGGATATTGCAGCAATAACATGTAATAATCATCATAGTAAAAATCATTGTAAAACGTATCCGACAAATACTGAGCACGCGCCTTGTTTCTGGCGGCAAGCCCCTTCCTGTCGGTCGGCTTGACCTTTGTCATAGTCCCCGCAGGCTTTGTAACTCCGCCCGAAGACGGCGCTTTGCTTCCTGACGACGCCTTAGACGACGTATTGTCAGCAGATTGATTTTCAGAAACGCCGGATGCGGCGCTTTTGCCTGCCGGTTTTTTTGTTTTTGATGAAGAGGACGTCCCGCTGTTCGTATTATCGGACTCTGCGCCGCTTATGCCGCTATCAGAAGTATTGAAACTCATATCGATATGTATAGCTGACATGGTTTCAGTGTCATTCTCCGGTTTTACACTGACAATAACAGATACGATGATTGCTCCGATTACCAAAATCGCAGCGGCAGCCGCAATAACCGCTATAGCAATTTCACTGTTTTTAATTTTAAAAAAGAAATTTTTCATTAGTATAATCACCCTTCTGACAGCATCAGGCTTTTTATGCAATGGGCAAACGCCGGCTCTCAAGTAAGAAGCGTCAAAACACACATAAAATTTCAATTACACAAAAACAACTGTCTAATAACTGCTATACTGTTGATTATAATACATAATTTCCTCACAGTAAAGTATATTTGATAATCTGCCGACAATATTTACAAAAAACTCATACAAAAAGACAGAGCTTAGAAAAGCTCTGTCTTTTTTAACTATTAATACTTATACCGAATAATAAGACAAGCCGTAATTACTTAAGGTATGTATTAACCTTCTTAGCCGCAGCATCCAAAGCGTCAGCCGGTTTAGAAGCACCGCTTATAGCCTTGTTGACCGCATTAGCGATCTCAGCTTCGATAGAATCCCAGTTGTTAACTCCGGGACGAGCCTTACTCAAAGCATACTGCTTTTTGTAGAGTTTCCAGATACTGCTGGAAAAATAGCTGTTGTTCAAAGCTGTTTTGGTAACAGGCAGCTGATCGTGCTGTTTGCTGTACTGAAGCTGATATGTGTCGTTTGTGGTATAGTAACTAATGAAGTCAAACGCTTCCTGCTTATACGTTGTCTTCTTGGTTACGCCCAATGCGTACAGACCAAGACCGCTGTACTGGGAAACTCCGGATTTGAGCTTCGGAAGCAAAGAAACCCCGAAGTCAGCGTTTCTGGATTCGGAAGTGAGGTTATCAACAGCCCAGTTACCCATCTCGATCATACCGATAGTGCCGTTGTAGAACTGCGATTCCATGTACTTGTTCGGAGCGCAGATTCCGTTGTCAACAAGCTGTTTAAGCTGTGACAGAGCGTTGACTCCCGCCGTGCTGTTGAATGCAGCTTTAGTGTTTTTGGAGTTGAGTATTTCACCGCCGTTGCGCCACAGCCAGAAGAAGTAAACAAATGCCGACCAGTTAAGACGACCCTGACTATCAGTATCAAAGAAAGGCGATGTGAATGCGTATTCGCCCTTATCAGGATTGCTCTTTAAGTAGCTCTGTACTTTTTTACCAACGCTTAAAAGCTGATTGTAATTGGTAGGAGCCGACTGGTTAGCAGCCTGAAGCATTGTCTTATTGTACATAAGAGCAATCGTGTTACCATCGTGCGGAATACCGTAAACAGCGCTTCCGGAGGTTACAGCGCTCCAGCAGGAAGAAATGTATTTCGATTTAATCTTGTTGGCCCCGTATTTTGTAAGGTCAAGAATCTGACCGCTTGTTCCCAAAGCGGTGATATAAACGTGGTCAAGCCAAACGATGTTGGGCTCTGTTCCCGCGGAAATAGCAACCTTGAGCTTTTCAACAGTGTATTCGGGAGGAGTGACGAGAGTAAAGTCAACATCGGGGTGGCTTTTTTCATAAGTACGAACGGCAGCCTGCATAGACTCGTCGTCGTTGCCCCACCAAACCTTGAGTACCTTGTTTCCTGAACCGGTACCTGAAGTTGATGAAGTCGTAGTTTTGTTTCCGCCGCTGCCGCCACCGGTATTAGATACGGATCCTGCTTGCACAGAGCCGTTTCCGCCGCTTGTTGTTGAACCGGTAGAAGAAGTTTCCGAAAGCGAAGCCGTTGTGCTTGATTCAGAGTTAGACGCAGTTTCAGAAGAGGCGCCGGTTTGTTCCACTTCCGATGTGGTCGATTCTGTGCCGCCACACGCTGACAGCGAAACAAGCATCATGCACGCAGCCAACGAAGCCGCAATGATTCTTTTTAACAATGCTAACATTCCTTTCATAAATAAAATATACCGTGTTTATAAAATTCTACACACGGAAGGACGCATGCAATAATCGACACATGCAATCCCCCTGTATAGATATTTTACACCAAAAGTTATTAATTTGCAAGTCCTGAATTAGCCATGTTTTTCATAAATCGACCTTGAAGTGCAAGGAACACTACCAAAATAGGCAAAACTGTTAAGAATGTTCCCGCCATATTTATGCCGACATTGAAATCAACCGTTCCCGACATTGCCGAGCTCAAGTTACTCTTAAGCTGCTGTAACTGCATAGGCAGCAAGCCATTTTGAACGTTTTCGATGTAAATCGAAGGCTCGAACGAGTTGTTCCACTGCCATACCATAGAAAGAATTGCCGTTGTCAAAATCGCAGGCTTTGCATTCGGGAATATGATTCTGAAATAAGCGCCGAAAATTCCCGTACCGTCGATAAGTGCCGCATTTTCAAGCTCCGCCGGCATTCCCCTGAAAAACTGCCGGAAGATAAACACCATAAGTCCTCCGTTTAAGCCCATGGAGAAAAAGCATGGAATATCGATTGGCAGATATGAATCCAACCAGCCGAATTTGGAAAACATAATATAAGACGGAACGATTATCGTCTGCGGCGGTACTATCAGCATGAAAATAACCAATGCGAATATAATTCCGCTTGCTTTGAATCTGACACGTGCAAGACCGTATGCAACGAACGAACAGGACATTACCTGACCGAACACCGCAATACCGACAATAAGCACCGTTCTGAGCAAATAGTAAACATAATCCAAGGATTTGAACGCCGCCGTATAATTTGACAGCGTGATAGACCTGGGAAGCCATTTGATGTTGGGATTAAGCAAGTCGCTTATGCCCATAACCGAGTGACCTATCATGTACACAAAAGGCACTATGAAGATTACCGAAAGAGCTATCAGCGCAAGATAAACCGGAAGCTTTCCGAGAGACTTACCGTAAATTTTTACAAACAGCTTGGATTTGCCCGAAAGCGTCATATCGCTGTTTACTATCGTTTTAAAACGGTTTGCTTTTCCGTATGTAACTTTGACCTTTTTATTTTTCATAGTATACATACCTCCTGAATGCCAGCGTTACGATGATTACTACCAAACCAACTATCAGGAAGTAAACCCATCCCATTGAAGCTCCGTATTCATATCGACCATTTTTAAATCCTACATCAATTATCAAAGCCGATATTTCGTTGCTCTCATCGCGGAAGCTGTCGATAATAGTGTATATAAGCGTTAAGAAGATCATCGGGGAAAGTATAGGAAGGGTGATCTTCCAAAGCATATCCCAACTGTTTGCATTGTCAACCCTTGCCGCTTCGTAATACGAATCGGGTATGGACTGCAAGCCTCCCAAAAGTATGATTATCTGAACGCCTGTACTCCAAAATACGCTTATAATCTCTGAAAGTATGTTGTTTATAAATTCAGCAACATTGCTTGAAAAATAATAGTTTACATACAATTCTACTGTCGCAGGCATCTGCATAATGTTCGCCGCACTTCCGAGCTGCGCCATTACAACGCCGCTTCCCAATAAAACCGGAAGGAAAAATATAACTCTGAAAAATGAGCGTCCTTTAATCTTCTGGTTTAGCAGTATCGCAATAACAATAGCGATAACTACAATAAACGGCGTGTACAAAACCGTAGTTTTGATAGACTCCAAAAACGCGGGAACAAAATCCGTGTCTTCTCTGAAAAGCTTTACGTAGTTTGAAAATCCAATAAGCTTCATCTGCAGTCCGCTCAAATCGGTAATCTCGCTGATACTCAGCCGGAACGACGTCAAAAGCGGATAAAACTGAAACACTATAAATCCTATCAACCACGGCAAGCAGAAGATGTATCCGGATAATGAACGTTTTTTCTCTAATGTTAAACTTTTCTTAGCCAAATTCATCATCTCCTTACTTAACCACGGCGTAGCTTACGGGATCTACATTAGTTTTATTGTATTTTTTAGCTTTTTTGGAATAATTTATCAGCACCTTTATGCCGTTTTCATATGTTACGCACACCAGACCGTTGGAAAGCGTTTCGTGATTGGTTATCTTGTATTTCCATATATCTGAGAAATTATTGTTATATTCCTCAACCGTGCTCACTATATCCTCTGACCATTCAGCGTATGTCGAAGAGGTCAGGAATTCTGTTCCGTTTACCGTTATATCCGGCGTGTCATTCGTTACTACATAGAACGGAAGATAACCGTATTCAATGTATTTGAGCGTCTGCTCATCGATGTCATACATATTGTTATAAGCATTGCCCGTATATGGAATGTAACCGTGCAATACGATCTGCATGAACGGAACGGATTCGTCGGTTATCAGCAAATTATTGCTCTCTGACGGAACTGAAGCAAACCAATCCGCAACCTGAGCCATATAAATATTGGGATACTCAAACGATACGGTCTTACCTTCATTTTTAAGCCGCTTGGCAAGCTCGATAAACGTCCTTTGAGTTAGCTTTCTGCTGTATCGATCAGAAGCATTGGAATTGTAATCATCGTAAACCAAACTTCCCTCATACATGAACATCATGCCGCTGACGCTGTAATTTGAATACTTGTTTGCAGCGGACAGAACAGCGTTAAACACAACATTGGGATTAAACATATACATGCCCCAAGTGCTTATTGTGAAGTTACCGTAGTTTTTAGTTGTTCCGATATCCTTTTGATTGTAGGTCATGTAGTCCTCGTCGCCGAAAATGTACTGACCTTCAAGCGAAAGATTAACGTTGTTTTGCGCTGCATACTCGGAGAGTGCTATAAGATCATCTTCACCGCCCAGCTTGGATTCAGCCTTCAATTTATTGTCAGGAAATTCATCGTAATATCCTGCTGACGACCAGCCTGAAAGATAGGTATTTATCGTTCCGACTCCTTTTGATTTCAGGTCGGACAAAATTTCCTGCGCCTGCTGATAGGTCGTAAGCTCCGCGTATGACGTAGTTGCGCTTTTATTAGAGGACAGATTGCCCATATACAAGCTCAGAAACAGCGGAATAGACTCACTGTCCATCAAAGCGGACTTATTTATCAGCCCGAATTCCTCAAGGTGTTCACGGTATTTGACCGCCATACCGGAATAATCCGCATCGTCACCGAAGAGGAATTTGTAACGCATTCGTCTGTCTTGCTCGACCAATTCGCTATCAATATAAGTTGAAACTGTACCTTCAGACGAAGTATTCTGAGTGGTTATTCTCATATAGAACGACGCGTTTACCGAGTTCATATAAGTACTCGTACTGTAGGGCGCGTAGTAGATTGAAGCGTCAGCGTCGCCCTCGGCAATTATGCCCACAAACGCCGCATTGCCCTTTTTAACGCCGAATACAGGCATCATTACGGATGTAAACGTTTCATGGGAATCTTCATCATCTTCGTCAGTCCATCCGAGATAAGTAGCTATATCGCTGATATAGTTTGAATACACCGACTGAGTAAAAGTCGAAGCGTATTCCGGATGCTGCACATCGAAATATGAGATGGCGCCGCTTCCGTCCGGATAAAATACATATCCGTCCTCGGCGTTGGTCGCGCAGCCGAAATACGGCAGCGGAGTTACCGAAACAAGTCCGCAAAGCGACGAGCTTTCAACAATATTGAGATTGGATTTGATTTCATCAAACGTGGTAAAGTAGCTGTCCATCGCGCCGTCAAAGCCCTCGAACGAAAGCAGCGTGCTTTGCAGCTCATACAGCCTTGACTCAACATCGTTTACAACCTCAGATGTACTGCTTCCTAAGTTTATCTGGTTAACAAGCGATGTAACCTGATCCTGCGTCGCGCTGATTGCGGAATTAAGCTGAGTTCTCGCATCGGCTTCGAGTGCTTTATAAGCATCCAGTGATTTTAAATTATTCAGGCTTTCGCTGAATGCAGATACGGAAGCCGCAATAGTAGAACGGTTTGCCTTTAATTCGGCGTATTCTTCAAGCTTTTCCTCGATCTGGTCGCTGGGAACAGTTACATCGAAGTTATCACCGTTGATTTTAAAGTCAACTGCAAATTTAATTGAAAGGTTTGATAAGTCATATGTGAATCTGATTCCGTTAGGTATATCCGACAGCGTAACATTGGATATTTCCTCCTGGCTTTCGCTGTCGTCATCAAAATCATCGAAATCATCACCCAAATCAATTTGGACGTCGCTGAAATCCTCACCATCGGACGAACTCATCATCTCTGTCATGACATTGGATTCATAGGACTTATTGTTGTCCTTACCGATATCGTAGTAATCAAAACTGACAAGCGACTGCATTTTCTGAATATTATTATCGGTGAGCTTTGAAAATGCAATATCCTTATCGTCCGGCAACGCAGTCCAGAGCTGTTTTGATTTTTTATCATAAACAGCGATGTTGTACCGAACATAATTCGTTTCCTTTTTTCTGTTCTGCAAAAAGTGATCCTTTTTATAGTAAAGCTCTAACGAATCAGTTTCGGCAACCTTTACAAAGCCGTTGCCCGCATGGTTGGCTTTGGATAAATTCTGCGTTGAGTCCTCCTCTGAGTAATTTGCTTCGTAATCAATATCGGTCGTATCAATATTTGTAGCCGCAAACATTGTGCTTGCCGCAGAGGAGTTTATACTTACAGCAATTACGGAGAATAACACTATCAGCACAACAACAATGCTTATAACCGAAATTACTATCTTTTTATTTCTGGTCATATTATCCTCCTATTACTTAGTCATATAGACGAATTCTGTATATACGTCTCCGATAAACGTGAACAACTGGCTTACTATTATATAGAACAGGAAACAGATTATCCACAAACAGAGCATTGCAAAGATTATTATAATAATCGTTCCGACAGCCTTTCCGAAGCTGTATTCATTCAGAATCTTGAAATTACAGAATATAAGCAGCAGACACCAAATCAGTAAAACCAACTGCAATCCGTTGTAAAGCCCGCTTTCCGACGTACACATGACGTTTGACAGCGCCGTGATCGGTATATACAATATCATAAAAGGTATAAACGAATAAAGCGTACTTGAAGCGGTTTCAATAAATGTTTGTTTACCGTCCATAATAGAAGTTATAGCGTAACAAACGACGATCCACGATACTAGCGGGAGGAAGAACACCGTTAAATCCTTCAGATAATCGACTCTGATTATGTTGTCGGTCAGCGGGAAGTGGATAAGCAATCTGAACAGTATCTTCTCCACAACCAGAAGCGCCAGCATAGCAAGAATCGGCCACACCTTAAGGGCTTTTCGGTTGTATTTAATCCTGTAAAACGCATCCATCGGATGGAACAAAACGCAAACTACTGTTTCTCCGAAGAACTTGACTCCCATGCTATCGTTTTCTGGAGCTTTTCTGTCTGCTATTACATTGGCGTATTTTTTCAGCTTGCCTGCCACAAAAATGACAGCCACAACACCCACAATGATAACTAACACAAGAATATAAAAGTGTGCTCTGAAAAAGTCTGTTCTGACTTCTTCAAACGCTTCGGAGTATCCCGAAACATCAAGAGCGCTTTTATAAAGCGCAAGCGCCTCGGTATTATTGCCTTCGCGCAAAAGCGATTTTGCTATACCGACCTGAGCAAACTTATATGTTGAGGCCATACTTAAAACGGTGTTCCACGGTTCGATCGATTCTTCATACTTACCATTGTTATACAACGTAGTTGCAGTAAACAGGTTAGTCATGAAATCCGTCGGCTTGAGCTTTTGAATAGTATTGAGCGAGCTATCCAAAACAAGAATCTCGTTGTTCGACATTATAGCCATGGAGGAAATAAGCTGGAACGTGCGTTCCGCCTGACCCTCGCCTCCGAAAACAGCAACGTTGTTTCCCTGCTGATCGTATATGTATATTTTACTGCTGGCAACGTCCGCCGCAAATACGATACCGTCGTCGTTGACCGCAAGGTCAATAAAGCTCGCTATATTATTATACTCGGTTTTCTTATTCTCTTCGCCGAATTCAGTTTCGGTATAAACGTTGTCTCCGGAAGGAGTAAGACGCTTAATCTGTTCAGATTCCTCAAGGCTTGACACCGCATATATCGTTCCGTCTCCGTTTATGGATATATTGGAATAGTAAGGCGGAGATTCCTGACCTGTTAAGTCTATCTGCGTTTCAGATCCGAACATTCGCACCAATTGCTGCGTCAGACTGTATTTAGTGCTGATCGTTCCGACATACGCCAAAAACTCGCCCCGTGAATTCAGTGTAATGATACCGTGGTGATCCTTACCGTTTAGAACATATATCGTTCCGAATTCATCGACATAAACCTTTGTCGGGTTGAACGGATTATCTGTATCGTAGGTCTCCTCAGTTGGCTGAGTAAACTCTTCGACAAACGTACCGTCCTTAGCCAAATGGACTATTCTGCCGTTGTCAGTGTCGGCGATATACAAGTCGCCGTCATCATCGACAAATACGCCGTTTGGCGAGCTGAGCCTGCCCTTTTTCCCTGACTTGTTGTTGGGATAGGTTTTAACATATTTCATCTCAGAGTCAAGCATTATAACTCTGTTGTTGCCCGTGTCGGCAATGTAAACATTGTCATTCGAGTCAACAAAAATATCCTGAGGTGATTCAAGAGTCTTTGTTTGGTTGTCAATAGTGAGCACTACCTCGTCAACCTCATAAGTCTCCGGCATATAATGCCCGCCCAATTCATCATCGGTGAGATAATAATCATCCGCCGAAGCAGGTAAAACCGTTAAAGACCCAATCACCGCAAGAACCATCAAGATGAGAAATATTCTTTTTGCCGGATTACGTGTTTTAATTTCCATCTATTTTCTCCTCATGATTATTTCCACCCATAGGATAAAGCACTTGCATAATGTGACGCTATTTAATGCCGGCGTGATTCATCGTGTCAATAACCTTTGACTGCATCGCGGTAAAGACGATAATTGTCGGCAGTGTTGTGATCAATGTTGCGGCATTGAAAGCTCCCTGCCTTGCAACCTGACCTGCGCCTCCCTGAAGCATCTGCAAAGCAAGAGGCAGCGTTTTTTTGACCGAAGTTTGAATATAATACATAGGTCCTGTAAAGTCGTTCCAGCTTGCGACAAATGCAAAAACTATCGCGGTCGCCCATGCCGGACGAGTAGTAGGCATTATGATTTTCCAATAAAGCCCCGCGTATCCGCATCCGTCAATCTTAGCGGCCTCAAGCAGAGCATCGGGTATTTCACCGAAATTCTGTTTTAACAGAAATATGTAGTACGAACCCGCTAATTTGGGAATTATGAGTGAAAGCGAAGTATCCAGCATACCCAAATGCTGAATAATGAGGTAGTTTGTAACCTGTGTTACCGGAGGCGAAAACATAAGCGTTGCAACAATTATGTTAAATATGAGCTTTCCGGCGGGAAGCCTTATCTTTGTTAAGGCAAACGCTCCCATTGAGCAGATAACAACAGTCAGAAATACTGTTACAACAGAAATCCATAAGCTGTTGAATACATATCTTGTAAATGGAACAGAGCCTGAGTCCATTGCCAATAAAAGTTCTGAAAAGTTTCCTAACGTCGGGTTTTTAACAAAGAACCTCGGCGGGAATATGAACAACTCATCAAGCGGCTTAAATGCCGAAACTACCACGTATACAAGCGGAAGAGCAGTAAAAGCGACCAGCGCCAGCATGAATACATAGACGAGTATTCGAGAAACCGTTATCTTTTTATGGAATATACGCATTTTTCACCCCTCCTACTCATCGTCAGAGCCTAAAACTCTGAATACTATTCTTCCGACAAGGAATGCCATAGCAAAGAGGACGACCGCTATAGCCGAGGCATATCCCATATCCATTCGAGTAAACGCATAGTCGTTAAGGTGACCGACCAATGTCAGCGCAGCGTTTTCAGGTCCGGGAGAGCCGGCCAGCGTCATAGGAATGTCGTAAACTCCGAATGAACCGGAAATCGTATTGATAGCACCGAACAAAAGCATCGGCTTCATCATCGGTACCGTAAGATAAACAAGCTCCTGGAATTTATTTCGGATTCCGTCAATCTTGCCCGCTTCATACACTTCGGTGTCCATGTTCTGGAATCCCGCCAAAAACGCGAGGAATCCATTTCCCATGCCCATCCAAACTGAAACTATGACAACGATGACAACTATGTAATCGGGATTCTGAGTCCACAATATCGGTGAATCGATAAATCCCATTTGCAGCAAAAAGTTGTTTACAAATCCGTAGCGGTCAGGCGAGAAAAAGTAAAGCCAGACAACTGACATTGCTATACCGGAAGTGATAGACGGAGCGTAAAACGCCAGTGAGAAAAACTTTTTACCCTTAAGCGTGTTGATAATCCATGCGACGATAAATGACACTATGTAGCCAATCGGGCCGGAAAACAACGCAAAAGTTAAAGTATTTTTAAGCGCAGTAATAAATAAATCGTCCTGAGTGAACAGAAATGAGTAATTATAACCCCCGACAAACATCGGATCCTGCAAAACGCTGTAGTTGAAAAAGCTCAATACAATAGCTACAATAACCGGTAAAACCGTAAACAGTAGGAACAGAATACCGAACGGAGCAAAAAACAGCGTTGCGACTATTCCCTCTCTTTTACTCTTCATCGCTTTCAGTCGCCTCCTTTTCTGCTCTTCTTGCAAATTCTGCATTCTTGTTTACAAGTTCAAGATTGATGTCCTTAACAGTCTTTTCAAGGCTATCTCTGTACTGCTTACCCTGAACAACAGTACGGACACGCGCATTTTCAATATACCTAGGAGTGATGTATCCACCGATAACGTTAGGCATATCGATGTACCACTGTCTTTGTTCTTCAATAACGCTTCTGAGGTTTGTTTCCCAAGAAAGATTGTCAAATGCTTCTATGTTTGCCGAACACCATCTCGCTTCAGCACCCACCGTAGAGGTGATATCAGTGGCATAACGGGTCTGAACGTCAGTGCTTGTATACCATTTCAGGAATTCCCAGCATTCTTCCTTAACATCTGAGTCGGCAAGAATCATAGCCGCAGTAGTACCGCCGCCGTATGAACGGTTAATAGTTCCGTCCTCTTGTTTAACACCGGGAAGCGGAGCAACATCCCACTTACTGCTGATTTCCGGAGCCGCCGCCGTTAACTGTATATATGTGGCGAACGGACCTACGCCGATCGGAATGGTACCTGCACGGAAACGTGTGTAAAGGTTGACTGAAACCTCCATTCCATAAATCGTATATAATTCAGTGAACTGCTTAAATGCTGTGAAAGCGGCCGGCGTATCAAGCGCTGAGGTCAGTCCGTCCTCAGTGTAATAGCTGCCTCCGTTTTGATAGAGCATACTGTGGAAGGCGCTGGATACGGCACCGGACGCCGTCGACACACTTCCGTCCCAATAAAAGCCCATACCGTTTTTATTCAGTGTGGGGAGAACCTTTGAGTAAAGCTCCTCCCAGGTATCGGGAAGCTCGATTTCATAAGTGTCCAATATATCGCTACGGTAGAACATAACGCTGAAGTCCATAGTTTCCGGAAGCGCATAGATTGCATCCTTATATTTAAACGGCTCCATCATGCCTGATAGGAATCGTTCGGAAATTTCGTCATAATCATCAAAATTAGACAGATCGTAAACCGAGTCTCGAACTCCGTATTCAAAAGGTACACTTGACGAAACACCCAGCGCCAAATCCGGCGCGCTTCCCGCGGCAATAGCAAGCATGATAATACCGCTGGACGTGAACATGTTTGACGGAACAATGTTCATATTGATTCCGATTTTTGTAGACGGTGTAAATTCCTCATCCGCCATCGTCTGCAAAACCTCTGCCCACTCTTTTGCACGGGATACCCACACGCTAATCGTATTAGTGACTTCTTCGGTGCTTCCGCCTACTGCGTCATAATCCTTAACGAATGAAACGCAGAAAGCAGTAATGGTTACACCGATTTTTTGGAATATATTCGATGAATAATTGACTACTTCCTTTTCAACGGGCATTACCGTCAGATAATCGAACATGAGAGAAGTATTCTGGAAGTCGGATATCCAGGTTGCCATTGTGCTCTGGGAATCCATAAGCTCGCTTAAACCTTTTGCAATTTTATACGGATCATCGATCATAGTATCGATTTGCTCCTGAATCATCAAAAGGTTATTGACAGAACTCGGATTTTTAACTGACAGCGCGCGAATATCGGCAACCATCTGAGTGATGCTGTCGGAAACCTCCTGGAAATCATCCATGAGTCCGGGAATTTTTTCATCAAGCTCATAGTCGTAGTTAGTGTCGGGGCTGACAGTTGTTATCTTGATGATGCTCTGAATTATTTCGTTAAGCTTATAGGACTGCTCCTGAAGCGTGGTGATAATTCCTGCAAACTCTCCGAGCTGCGCGGTCATTGTAATTGTGTTTACGCCCTCGTTAAGATAAATCTCAAATGCGTTGCCGTCATCATCGGTCATAGCCTCGTAACTCCAGCCGCTTTTGTTATACTGGAAACCATACTCCAAAAGTTCCTTATAAGGTACTTCGCCGTTGATTTCTATTTTTCTATAGACCGGCATACCGTCTGTGTAATTTTGATTAACACGATACGCCAGCTTGTAAATTCCCGCTTGCGGGACCTCAATTTCCCAAGTAATAGACTGACCTCCGGTCGCCCAAACGCCTCCTCCGACAGAGTTGTAAACAGTGTTTACGCCCGTAGACGGCGGTTCTGTTTTCGGATCGGAATCGGACTGTATCCTAAGCGACGGATCGGAACGGTATACAACGTCCTCAGCCTGAATTTTAATCTCATCGCCGCTGTAATATTCGTAACCGCTGTCAGCGTAGCTTTGTTTTACCTCACTGTACAACGGATAGGTTTTCGGTGCGCATAATCTTACGCCCGAAATCTGCATCGGCTCGTTCGTATATGCTATTTTAATCGTGTGCTTTCCTTTTGTAAGGTAAAATTTAAGCGGCTCGGCATATTTCGCCTGAGAATCATAAACATATGTTGAGCTCCACTTAAATACTTCTTTTTGCTTCGGTCTTACCTCATCACCAAGTTGATTGTGAGTGATTTCGCCGTTATCCTCCCATATTCTCTGGAAGTAAAAGACGCTCATTTCGTTGAATTTTTTTCTTCCGTCTATGTAAATTTCGCGCTGCGGTGCAGTCGTACTTCCGGTAATAGGAAGATAGTCAACCTGGATATTATAGTATCCCGCCTCTTCTATTTTGACGTTCCACTCAACGCTTTCAAGAGAATCTCTGGTCCAAACGATAGCTTTCTTTTTAACGCCGTCGTCATCTTTTACATTAGAAATATAATCGCCACGGGGGGAGTACTTCCCCCCGGCGATATCAAGTTCAATGTCTTTTCCCGTATAATTTGCGGCGCCCTCCGCATCGCAGTTTGCAATGTACTCCGAATAGTAAATATCATCGGTGGTATTTGCCGTTTCAGCGATGCCTTTGCTGACTTTCTGATAAAGGGTCTCCCCGGAAGCTGCATATGCAGACAAATATGTCGGTATCGATAATACTGCCGCCATACCAATAGCTATCACCCTTTTACATATATTGCTTCGTTTCATAAGCAACTCCCTTCGATTGCCAAATTCAGTATAATATTATTCTTGTATGTCGGCTTCGCGCGCTTTACGTTTTTTCTCCATTAGGATAAACTGTACTACTGCTCCAACAACAAGCAATGTAGCAATAACGCCGAGAACAAAGATCCAAATCCAATTGACGTCGTTTTGTATGGGCGTGGGATTGGTGTTTGCCAGATTATTTTGTGCGCCCTCGTCGATGCTTTCTATATAAGTGGAATCGACCGGAACATCCTCACTGATAGTTTCATCAATGAATTCATCGGTATCCCAATCCTCGTCAAATCCGCCGATAACGTCGGCTTCATTATAGTCAATTCCATCGTCTACAAGCGTTTTGGTAGTAACGGTTTTAAAGGTAAGGACCTTCTGCGGACGTTTATACCTGATTCCGGTGGATTTAACGCCGGAGGTGTTAAACGGATTGTAAAGCCCGGTAGAGCCATAATGTACGCTGAGATAAAATATCTGACCGCCCCAGCCGGAATCGGTTGTCTGGTCTCCGATCTTAACATAAAGATAATCATAGCTGCCGGCATTCGGGAAGTTTTTCTTTATAAGCGTATTAAATTTATAGCTGTGCATGGCTTTGTTTTCAGTTCCAAACTCCGCCTTGTTTTCGCCGCCCTCGGCAGCGTCGATCTGCTTAAAAACGATATCGTCAACAGAAATCTTAACAACAAAGTTCGCCGCTAAAAGCAGATTAAGATAGCCTGTTTTATTTGAATATACGGGCAACTTATACGTTACCGTAGCCGTGTGGTCCATAAATCTGTAGCCGCTTCCCATAGAGCCGCCCGAAGCGCTGATAAACTGCTTTTCTTTAGTGCCTCCGGGAACAAAATCAAAGTTGCCTTTTTTGGTGTACGGCTCTATAACTTCGACTTCATACTCGGTGTAAGTCAAAAGGATGCTCCAGATAACGCCGCCCCAGCCGTTCGCGGTCGTCTGGTCGCCAAGGCGGAAATAGACTTCGCCGTTGGGAATATACTTCGAGACATCGTATACAATTTCGGCCTTGTTGCCGTTTGAGCATTCACTGACTCCCGCCAGCGATTCATCGCAGCGGTAATCTGTCCAGCCGCTGTCAGCCTTGTCGGAAATCTCAAGAGTGTAATTCTGGGAAACGGTTAAAACCAGATTTGCAACCGTGGCGGCTGTATTGATGGGTATGCGCCATACAATTTTAGAGTTGCCGTCCGCAAACATGATGTCCTGACCGTCAACATTGTTTGTAGAGCCTCCGTTTGAAACGACATAAGCCTCCGCGCCCGAATCACAGGGCAGGAAATAAAGGTTCTTCAGACCGCCTGTTGACGCGGCAGTCGCCGGAAAAACAAGCGCAGTGCATATTATTGCGGCACAGGTAATAGCCGCTCCGATTCTTTTTATAAAAGAAAATTTCATTGTCTATTACCCTCCCTTATTTACCGTAATACTCAGCCATGAGCTGAAGCATTTGGTCGAAACGAATAAATTCAACATCGGCTCCCGCTGTCATTTCAGCGCTCTTCTTGACAGTGGCAAGGTTGCTCAAATCAGCGCCCAAGCTCCAGTTCTGAGCCTGGAGGGGCAGGAATACGGGAGCGTCAGCCCCGCTCTCATAGAAAGCGTTTATAGTATTGGTGAGCTTCTGCTGGAACTGATAAAGCTCCGAGCAATAATCAGCGCCGCCGAAACCGGTTACAACAAAGTCTTTACCGTATACATACTGTTGTTTTTTCAACTGGTTGGACTGCTGTGAAATACCGAGCAGATAAGGCATATTCTCACTATAAGTCTTAACCAGCGATTTGCTCAACTCGCCGTAATCGTCGTTCCAAACCGTAATAGCGCGCCATCCCAGCTTCTTGAAGTACTTGTTTGTAAGCTGCAAAAAGCCCGGAAGGGTTTCGGCTATATCATCATGCCGCGTCCAGTACCCCGGATAAAAATATCCGAAACCTGACGGACCTGATATAAAGCAGTCGTTAGCCGACGCGGTTTTATTGTAATAATTAAGAAGCGGTTTACCAATATCATATAAAGTGGGCGTCATAGTCCATGTAATCGGGAAATCACCGCGGGTCTCCTGAGCCCATAAGCTCTGAAGGAATCCTTCCATATACTGGAGGTTGTCACCGTCTGAAATAATAAACGCTATGTAGATTTTATTTTCAAGCTTCGGCGCTTTTGCCGTTTTACGTGCGGTTATTTTCTGACCTGATTGCATTCCGGCATAAACAGACAGGTTTTGGTTGTAGTCGGCGGCAATGGTGGCTATGCCGTAAGACGCCGCATATTTAACACCCATATTCTCCTGAATATGCCAGCCCATGTAAAATGACTTTCCGGGCTTCATGCGTTCATAATATTTGTTCAGCAGATCAACGTCGAGATTTGCCTCGGGATCCAGGTAAATTACGTTTGCGCCGATAGCTATGGCATAATCGCGCAGATAACCGTAAATGCCCTCGGGGTCAAGGCCGACTATAATGCGGTCGGAAGTTCCGTCGAGATAGTAGTCATACATATATTCGTATATTTCCCACTTGTCGTTGAACGCGGAATGATCCTCTTTATAAAGCGGCTTCCTTAAATCCTCAATAACTTTAAAGTTATATTTCTTCTGGATTACCTTTGCAAGAGCAGGGCTTACGACAAGAGCGCTTCTTGTTCCCGCGATTGTGGTAGCAAGATTGATAGTATGAATCGTAAGCTTGTCGGTGTCGTCGTATATAACGATTCCGGCGAGCTCTTTTTTATATTTATCAATAAGGGTATAAGGATTGGTCACTTTGTTAAGCTTGATGTCAAGCTTTTCGATCCATGTGTTATAAGACGCGGACGGATCGGAGTCACATGTATAAATACGGGGCTGAACCTTATTTACAACACCCTTGAGAGAGGTAAACATCAAGGTTTCCTCGTTTGAAAGCTTGCTCGTATCATAATAGTCCAAAACCGAAGCAGGCTCTTCAAGCGCGGGGAGGAATACATCCTCCGACCACTGTGTCAACGGAGCGGTCGAGGTGGGTACCGTTTCGGTGGTATATGTGTATTCAGGCTCTGCCGAAGAGGTGCTGTACACGTAATCTTCCGAGGAAGTTTCTTCCTCAGAAGTAACTTCTTCACCCTCAGACGAAGATACGATTATCTCCTCGCTGCTGACCTCGGATGAATAGGTTTCCGTCGAACTGGTAACATTTTCCCCTTTGCTGTTTAAAGCAGATATAGCCACGCCTGCGATGCCGCCGCCCGCAATAGCGAGAACCAGCACAAGCTCAACAGCCATAAAAAGGATGTTACCCTTTTTGGTTGATGTGCATTTTGCGAAAAGTGATGCGCATTTTGCAAATAAATCCTTGAAAAATTCCTTAATCTTAGACATTTACACATATGCCCCCGTTTCTTAATAATATTTAAAATACTTAAACCACTTCGAGCTTTAGTATTTTACTTTCACTGTGTGGATTTCAAACGGCTTAAAGGTAAGCTCAAACGAGCTGTTTTCCGTAATAAGCGGCTCGATGTCCTGTTCCGTCATTGAAACAAGCTGCGCCGACTTTATACCGTTTGCCGTCACCTTTGTTTTTGTGCGTCTGCCCGTACATTCATAGAGTCTCAGGACAATCCCGGAACCGTCTTCGGCAAGCTTTACCGTTTCGATAAGCACGTTTGGCTGCGCAACAGCAAAAAAACTTTGCGCGCCGCACCGGCTTTCCTCCGAAACACCGTCCGCCTTGACGACCGGCACATTAAATTTATATGACTCCTCGGTGACTTTTAGTAAGTCCCCGTCGTGAATGAACAGCTCATAAGTAAATTCATGACTTCCCTTGTCCGCGTTTTCTCCGGGATACATCTGAGAACGCAAAAGGTCAATGTCAAGACAATTGTCCCAAACATTGAAGCCGTATTTGCAGTTGTTGATAAGCGAAACGCCGTAGCCCTCTTCGGAAAGATCTATCCACTTGTGGGCGCAGATTTCAATCATAGCGCGATCCCAGCTTGTGTTTTTGTGAGTCGGGCGCCTGATATGGCCGAATTGGATATTGCAGTTTGCGTAATCGGTGCTTATATCTATCGGATAAACGCCGCGAAGCATTTTAAATGTCTCCTGCCAGTCACAGGAAACACCGAATACCAGCTTTTTGGCATTTTCGGAAAGCGAAACCGTTTGAACAAAAGATGATGCTTTATATTTGTAGGTGAACTTCAGACTGCCATTTTCCACATACATGCTGTCTGCAACAAGCCTTTTGGGTCGTTTGTCCCTGTATGTAAACGGGATATCCCAGCAGTCGCCTCTGTCATCGTAAATAACTAAGTTGTTGTAATCCCAACTTTGGTTCAGAACCTCGCGGTCACACTGTTTGTCGTAAATGGAAAGGAGCGTTCCTTCTTTTGAAAGCTCGACTCTTAAAAGCCCGTTTTCCAAAACTCCGTTTTCAACAACCGCCGGATTCGACGCGAAAGCATCCGCACCGCTTGCCGCCGCAAAACCATAAGCCGGAACCGTAACCGATTTTACATCGCCGGAGGTTCCGATTGTCTCGGCTCTTTCAAAACCCAAGGTGTTCACAAGCAGTGTGTCTCCCTGCGAAACTCCCATACTCAGCGCAAGTGCCGAGCCGGCGTCTTTCGTGATTTTTTCAACCTGCGAGCGAAGTATCTCATATCTTGCGTTTGCCTCGTCGTACACGCGCTTTATACTGGAGCCGGGAAGAATATCGTGGAACTGGTACAAAAGCACCTCTTTCCAAATTTCTTCAAGCTCCTGCTGCGGATACTCAAAATCCGTGAGCACGCTGGCCATAGAACAAACAAATTCACAGTCGCGAAGTGCAAATTCCATAAAACGATTATTCTTTTTGCAGTCACTCTGAGTGGTATATGTACCCTGATGCTTTTCAAGATAGAGCTCTCCGCGCCACTTTGCATATTCTCCGCGGTGCTCGTTTATTCTATCGAAAAACTCCAAAGCGTGCTGCTGACGCGTCTGCGGCAGACCCGCAATGGATTTTTCACGCGAAAGATATTCAAGATGGTCGGTTGACGGACCGCCGCCGCCGTCGCCTATGCCGAATAAAATCAGAGCGTCGCCGGAAATGTCTTTATCCTTGAAGTTCTTTTCGGCATTTCTGAGCGAGCTTGGCATAGCTCCGGAATTATATGTGTTCTCGGGAGGCATGTGCGCCAAAACCTCCGAGCCGTCGATTCCCTGCCATAAAAAGGTGTTGTGCGGAAACTCGTTGTGCTCGTTCCACGAAAGCTTTATAGTAAGGAAATACGGAACGTCTGATTTTTTCAAAATCTGAGGAAGCGAGGCTGACTTGCGCCGAATATGTAATCGGGATACTTTTCCATCATTCTCAGCGCCGTGGAAAAGGTTCTTACGCCTTTTCGCTTGGTTTCCCTTATCGGCCACAGCCACGCCAAATCAATGTGAGCATGACCTACAGCGGAGAAAATCAGCGATTCGTCGGCGTTTTTCATATTGAGATGACGCGCAAGCTGAGAAATCGCATCATCGATACTTTCCCTGTATAATGAAATTATTTGGTAAAATAATTTGTAAAACATGCCCAAAAATGCGCCTGAAATCGATGAAACATAACAAGGTACTGTATCAACTAATTATAGTGTTCAGGGCTCCAAATGTCAACGAAGCGAAATATTTTCATCATTATCACTGATTTTTCAAAGGCAATTTTGTGAATAATAACTTTATTTTTCTTTTGTTGAGTTTTTCCGTCAAAAAAACATTAAATAAAACAAAGCTTATTAATCCAAATGCAATCCTGTTACAATAATAATATACAATAATTCTTATAAAAAATCAACCTTTTTTGTGATTTTAATTGTAAAGATTGCCGAACCGCTTCACAAAAGTTATTTTCCGCTGTTTCTGTACGTTCTAGGTGAAACTCCGAACCTGTTTTTGAAAACATTTGAAAAATAATGCTGGTCATCATATCCGACGCTGAACGCTATCTGCTTTACCGACGACTGGGAATTCAGCAACAGGTAGCTTGCCGCTTCAAGCCTTTTTCCCGTAAGATAGCTGTACGGAGTTTGAGAAAATTCCCGTTTGAAAAGCTTTATCGTATAATCTTTTGAACGGTATATGGTGTCCGCCAGTTCTTCGATTGTCACCGCACGCCCGATGTTTTTATCGAGATACTCTTTCAGGGTCAGCGCCTCGGTCGAATGGCTTATATCGCTCTTCGCGCTTTTATAAAGCGACGCCAGTATTTTATGTATATTCACGGAGGACTCGTGCATTATTTCCTCAGTGCTCATGTTTGAACGCACAACGGCATACGCCTGTTCAAACAACTCTTTTGTACCGCTGCTGCGGTAAACGGTATCCGCAAGCCTGTATGACTCTACGAGCTTTTCCATAAGCTCGCCGCAGATATTAAAGAAAATCTTTGTCCACGGATTGGAAGCGCTTGAAAAATACTTGCTGTCCGAGCCTTTGTGGATTAAATACACGTCTCCTTCTCCGACCGTGTGTTCGATCGCGTTTTCAATAACCGTCCCCGTACCTTTTATAATATATTCCAGAACAAATTCATCACCGTTTTTGCGTTCGATACAGTAGCTGCCGTCGCAGTAGGATATTCCCGCAAGCCTTATGATGAACGGCGCGTCCGCTTTTATATCGTTGAAAAAACGAAGTTCCTCTTTCATTAATACGCTCCTTTCCCGACGCGCAGACAAGCTGTGCGCTTTTCAAATTATATTCCTCACATTTTTAATTATATTTCATATTTTGTTTTCGGTTATTTAATAGTATATTACAAATTGGAAGGATGTCAACACATCCTAAAATGCTAAAGGATCAAATGATTTAAACAAGAAAGGAATGATTTCCATGAAAATGCGCGCACCGGCGGTCCCGCTTATAACCGTCGATCCGTATTTCAGCGTTTGGTCGATGGCGGATAAGCTCACCGACGACACGACAAAGCACTGGACAGGAAAGCCCAACACGATGATAGGAACCGCTTCAGTAGACGGCAAGGATTACGTATTCATGGGCAACGCCCGCGAAATGGACGCGGACGCGCTTTGCCAGAAAAGCGTCAATATCGACGCGCTTTCCACAACTTATGTTTTCGAGGGCGCGGGAATCCTGCTAACCCTGAAGTTCACCACTCCCTGTCTGCCGGACGACCTTATGCTTTATTCAAGACCTCTCACATATTTAAAAGCTGACGTCAAAAGCACCGACGGCAAAAGTCATTCGGTCAAAATCAGCATTAAGGTGTCCGAGGAAATCTGCCTTGATACAAAAGGTCAGTTTGACGTTACAACTGAAAAAATAACTGCTGCAAACGGAGTTGAAACCGTTAAAATAGGCAGCGTGGATCAGCCTGTCCTCGCCCGCTGCGGCGACGACATCCGTATCGACTGGGGATATTTTTATCTCTCCGTCAAAGGCGGCAATGCCGAGGTAAGCGCCGTTAAGGAAGATATGACTTATGTCTTAGCTTCCGCCGACGTCTCCGAAAACGGCGCCCTGTTCGCTTTTGCTTACGACGATATTGATTCTATCGTTTATTTCGGCGACCATTTGAAAGCATACTGGAAAAAAGACGGCGCGACGATTGAAGACGTCATTGCGGACGCATATGCAAACTACGACGAACTTGTTAAACGCAGCGACGCTTTTTCCGACAAGCTCTTCTGCGATGCAACACGTGCCGGAGGCGAAAAATACGCCGAGCTTTTGGAGCTCGCTTTCCGCCAGGTAGTAGCTGCTCACAAGCTTGTTTTGGATAATGACGGCGAGATTCTTTACATATCAAAAGAGTGCTTTTCAAACGGCTGTGCGGCAACTGCCGACGTCAGCTATCCCTCGATTCCGATGTTCCTCTATTACTGCCCCGAGCTTGTAAAGGGAATGGCTCGTCCGATATTCAAATATGCAGACTCCGATTTGTGGAAATTCAAGGAGTTCGCTCCGCACGACGCGGGAACATATCCCCACTTAAACGGTCAGGCGTATGCCGACGGCGGAAAGAAATTTGAAGATCAGATGCCTGTTGAGGAATGCGGAAACATAATTCTTATGGTAACCTCCGCGGCGGCGGCTGAAAAAGACGCTTCGTTCGCCGAAAAGCATATAGACACGCTTAAAACGTGGATCGATTACCTCATCAAGCATGGTTCAGATCCTGAAAACCAGCTTTGCACCGACGATTTTGCCGGTCACCTCGCACACAACTGCAATCTCTCTCTCAAGGCTATCATGGCTATAGCTTCGTTCTCTATAATTGAGGACCTCAAGGGCAACGCAAGCGAGGCGCAAAAATACATCGACAAGGCTCGTGAAATGGCAAAGCTCTGGATCGAGACCGCAGACAACGGCGACGGAAGCTATCGCCTCGCTTTCGACCAGCCCGGGACCTTCAGCATGAAGTACAACGTTGTATGGGACGGAATCTTCGGAACAAACGTCTTCCCGAAGGAAGTTATCAACTCCGAATTTGCGAGCTACAGAAAACACATCAACAAATACGGTATGCCGCTTGACAACCGCGAAACCTACACCAAATCCGACTGGCTTGTTTGGACGGGCACGCTTGCATCCACACGCGAGGATTTTGAAGAGTATGTAAACCCGCTGTGGGACGCTTACAACTGCACCGAATCCCGCGTTCCGATGACAGACTGGTACTGGACTGTAACAGCCCTCCACAGAGGCTTCCAGCATCGTACTGTTCAGGGCGGACTGTTTATAAAGCTGCTTGATGAATCGGGCAAATGCGCATTTTATAAGTGATAATACAATCAAATAATCGGTAAAAATTCAAGCGTCTTAAATAAGACGCTTGAATTTGGGCGTTTTGTTAAATATTCACTAAAATATACTTCTTCGGAAATATTTTTATGATAAAAATCCACTTATTTCGCCCGTTGCAGAAATTCGCATTTTTACTCTTGTTAATTACTGTAAAATTTCTTGTGATAATCACCAAAAAAGCGAATGATAATATAGCACTATGCCGATTTTATCTGTATTTTCCGCCTATTTTATTGACTTTGAAAATTCTCATAAATATACTTAAAGAGTAGAAGTTTATCATCTGCATTATAATGTGTATTATAAATTATAATGCGCGTCTTCAGTTAAAAAGAGGTGAAGTTGTATTTGAAATATCTAAAACCCTCGATGATCGTCATGACGGCTGTCACAGGCATAATATTTCTTTTGACCTGTCTTTCGGTCGCCGGGAAGATAACCTTTCCTGCCGGCAAAAATATCGGCGTGTTTTTATGCATAATCTTCGGGGCGTTTGTCATAATTCAGCTTATCTGCCTGTTTACCGCGCGTCCGTCGCTCAAAAAAATCGGATTTTACATATTCCACATAGGAATAGTGGTCTTTTTGTTCGGCAATTTCATGTTTTTTGTGTCGGGCGAGAAGATAACCGTAAGCGGAGTCGAGGTCGGAAACACATCCTATAACAAAATCAATTCCGCAAACGGAAGCACGATTGATCTCGGTTTCGGCATACAGGCAAAAAAGTTTGACGTTGTTAAGTACGACGAAGATGAAAACGGCATGGCAGCCGATAAATTTTTAAACGCACAGCTTGTTATCAGTCCCGACAACGGAGATTCTTACGAAAAAAACCTCTATGTAAACGGTCCTGTCACGGTGAACGGCTGGAAAATGTATCTTATGGGCTATAACACCGATGACGCAGGAACTACCACGCTCACGCTGACATTTAAAAAGAATCCGGGCGAAATTCCCACGATTGCCGCTATAGTGCTGATGATCGCAGGAAGCTTCGTGATGGCGTTCGGAAAAACCGCTCTTCCCGCCCCCGCTGCAAGCGGCGGCAAAAAGTCTGTGAAAAAGGCTAAAAAGGAAGGAGGCGGCGGCAGATGAATGATAATGTTATTTTAGCCCTGCGGATACTCGCCGCGGCTTCCGCCGCGTTTTATTACGCAGCGGCCGTCACGGGATTTGTCCTCAAGGGCAAAAAGCTTGTCTCCACCGTTTTGGCGTCCGTCGGATTCGCCGCAAACCTTGCGGTAGTCGCGATAAACTTCGTTCAAAACGGATATGTGCCGTTCGTGAGCATGTATCAGGTAATGACGTTTATCGGAGCCTGCTTCCCAATCGCATATCTTTATATGCGATACGTTTGCAAATTCGACTGGATGAAAGGATATTTCTTCCTTTGCTCCGCCGTATTTATGACGGGAATGCAATTTCAGGAGCTTGCGCCCCGCGAATTTCCGCCCGCTTTACAGTCGCCGTTTTTCATTCCGCACGTCGCGGCGTATATGCTTTCCTACTCGCTTTTGGCGGTTTCGTTTGTCATAACGCTCGTGTGGTTTTTCACAAAAGACGAGCAAAAGAAAAAAACGACTATGTACGGCATATACCGCCTTATAGCGATAGCGTTCCCGTTTATGACTCTGGGCATGCTGCTCGGCGCTTTATGGGCGGATCAGGTATGGGGCGACTTCTGGGCGTTTGACGTAAAGGAAAACTGGTCGTTAATCACATGGCTTTTATACGCTTTGTTTTTGCATGCGTACCGAAGCCCCAAGCTTCAGAAATACTGCAAATGGTTTTCGATTCTCGGATTTGTCGCGCTGTTCATAACGTTTATCGGAATCACGCTGTTCCAAAGCATTATGGGTGCGCTGGGAGTTGAAATATCCTACAATTCACAGCATGTTTATTCGAGTTAAACCGAACATATGTGAATCCCCGCTCGCCGCTCATTCGCGGCGGCTTCGGTTCATTTTGTTATAAACTATTCTAAGGAGGATAAAAAATGAAGTTAGCTTTTAGTGCAAAAAAAGCGGCTTTGGCCTCGGGTATCGCCGTAGTTGCGGCAGCCGTTGCCGTCACTGCTTATGCCGTGACGTCGGACGTTTCCGACGATTCATTTCTCGGCGCACTGAGCTCTGCCGTCAACCCGGCTAAGACAATGGCCGCTAAGATTTCAGCGGACGAAGTCGAAAGCACGGATTACATTTCCCCGTCCCGGATTGACGTCACTCCCGACGGAAAATTTGCCTTTGTAAACGACGAAACCGCTCAAAAGGTTTACAAGGTTGATCTTTCGACAAATGCAAAAGTCAAAGAAATTTCCGTCGGAGAGCAGGTCAACAACGTTGTTGTAAACGGAAGCGACGTATATGTTTTATACGGCGCGCTCGACGGTAAAGTCGCCAAATATACAACCGATTTGGAAGCGGTCGGAAACGCCGTTTCAGTCGGTCACACACCGAGCGACGCTATCGTTCAGGACGGTAAGCTCTTTGTTACAAACCGCTTTACAAACGATGTTTCGGTTATCGACCCTTCCGGCATGACCGTAACAAAAACCATCGACGTTTCAAGAGAGCCTATGGCTATCACAGCGGCAAACGGCAAGCTGTATGTCGCCTGCCATTTGCAGGACGGTACGTCCACAGACAACAACGTCGCGTCAAAAATTTCGGTTATCGACCCGTCCAGTCTCAAGAAAACAACTGATATCAAGCTGCTGAACGGTTCGGTAAACGCAAAAGATCTGTGCGCATCGCCCGACGGTAAATATGTATATGTATCACACGGTCTCGGCCGTTACGCTTATCCTATCACTCAGCTTGACCGTGGTTGGATAAATACGGATGCCGTTACAATTTTGGATACCGCGACTGACACTTGCGTAAACACCGTTTTGATAGACGACGCCGAGCTTGCATCAGCAAACCCCTGGGGTATCGCCGCAACTGAGAATCAGCTTATAGTATCTGTTTCAGGCACTCAGGAAGCAATTGTTATCGACCGCGTTGCGATGCATCAGAAAATTGCGGACGTCGAAGCCGGTAAAACAGTTGTTAAAACGCTCGACAGCGCAGACGATATCCCGAACTATTTGAACTTCCTGGCAGGAATAAAAACGCGGATTTCTCTCACCGGTCAGAATCCCCGCGGCATGGCTGTTTCAAACGGCAAAGCATATTTTGCCCAGTATATAAGCGGAGATGTAGCTGTTTTGGATCTTTCCGACAACTCCACTTCCAACATTTCGCTCGGAGAACAGCCCGAACAGGACGAAGTGCGTTACGGCGAATCGCTTTTTAACGACGCAACTATCACTTACCAAAACTGGAATTCATGTTCTTCATGTCATCCGGACGGTCGTCCAGATTCTCTGGCGTGGGATGAGCTTTTCGATGACCTTGGCAACATCAAGAGCACAAAAAGCTTACTGTACTCTCACAGAACTCCTCCGGAGCTTGATACCGGAATGGAGGCCACTGGAGAAGAAGCGGTTGAAAACAGCTTTTGGCCTGCCGCCGATGAAGATGTTACCAAAGCAGTCAGCGCTTATCTCAAATCGCTCAAGCCCGAGCAAAGCCCGTACCTAAATAAGGACGGTACTCTCACAGAAGCCGCAGAAGCCGGTAAGGAAATATTTGAACAAAACTGCGCTTCATGCCACTCCGGTCCTTTTTACACTGATATGGAAATGCATGATTTGACCAACGAGTACAACGGAAGCTGGGAGTCAGACGCCGAATGGCAGTATGACACTCCAACGCTTATCGAGATTTGGAGAACCGCTCCATACGGTATCGACGGCTCATATGCCACTATGGATGATTATATCGACGATATGTGCAAAAATAACGCCGAACTTTCACTCACAGATAAAGAAAAGTCTCAACTTGCTGAGTATGTGCTTTCAATAGGCGACGAAGGCGAAGAGTATGGACTTGAACAGGTTATTGTGGATGATAACGGAACAATGAACGCAAACACAATCATTCCCGGAAGCACAATCACATCAATCACCTACAGAAAGCAAACGGACACAGAAAACGACGCTGTTGCGACATTTACTTTATATGACGCCGACGGCAAGGTTCTCAAAGAGGTAACCACCGAGCTTTCTCACACAATGAGTGAACGACGCGCCGCAAGCGTTGACGTTAATTTCAAGGTTCCTTCTGACATTGGAAAAGGAAGCTATTTCACGGTAACCATTGTCAGCAAAGCCGACGGCAAAAAGCTTGCGACTGACTTAACTGTAAAATATAAAGGATAGGAGGCAGAATGATGAAACACAATAAGAAATTATTAGCTTTGGTCCTTACCTTAGCGCTTGCAATGTCTGTCTTCTCCCCGATAGGCAGCGTATCGGCCAGTACGGCAGCATCTACCGGCACAAAAGCTTCCAGCGCTGCCGAAGGCTTTGCAAATTACATTAAAAACACCGCAAATCAATTTGTAGTTGTTAAGCACAAACAGCTCGGCGGTTCTCACTATGCTTACACCGAAGCCGAAAGCGACAGCCGCGGTCTTGACCAGCCTAACGGCGACGAGTACAATTTCAATCCCGGAGCCGAAATGGTTTTGCTCACCTACGATGAAAACGACGTTAACAGCAAAACCGAGGAAACTCTTCTCAGCACAACCACAGGAGTTATACGGGATCCCGACGTTTCTTCGGACGGCACAAAGGTTCTTTATTCTTACAAAAAGAACGAAAACGACGATTTCCATCTTTACGAAATGGATCTTGAAACCCGCGAATCGACCCAGCTCACATTTGGTCAGGGTATAGCGGACACTGAGGGTAAATATCTTTCAAACGGAAAGATCGTTTTCAGTTCCACGAGAGACGTTCAAACAGTCGACTGCTGGCATGTTCCGGTTTCCAATCTGTACACCTGCGACGCGGACGGCAAAAACATAGTCCGTCTCGGCTATGATCAGGTTCACACCACATATCCTACCGTAACGTCGGACGGTCGTGTGCTTTACACCCGCTGGGACTACAACGACCGCAACCAGAACTTCATTCAGGCAGTGTTCCAGATGCTTCCCGACGGCACAAATCAGACCGAATTATACGGAAACAATTCCAACTGGCCCACCACCCTGCTGCACACGGTTGAGGTTCCCGGACAGCCCGGAAAATACTATTCGATCGCCTCAGGTCACCATGTATATGAATGCGGAAAGCTGAGCATTATCGACACTACCGTTGACCGCAACGAATACACGGGCGACAACGAATACGCAATAACGCTTCTTGACGAAAAAGCAAGCGGCGCAACGTATGTCGACGGCACACAGGATAAATACGGTCAGACAGGATGGGTTTACAAATACCCCGTCGGTATAAGCGAAAACGAGCTGCTGGTATCGATGACCAAAAATCCCGGCGGCGGCGACGGATATATAAACCGAAGCGCTCAGTTCGGAATCTACTACACGTTTATCAATGAGGACAACACCTGCGAATATATTGAAATGTCAAGCTACAACAGCAAGCTTCAGGCAGGCGCTTCGCAGATTGTTCCGATTCCGAAAACCGCAGAAGCTCTGTACGATCTCACAACTACTGATTACAGTCAAAACACAGGAATTTACTATGTAAATAATGTTTATGAAGGCGAAGCTGTTGAAGGCATTGAAGCTCCCGTATACGACGAAGAAGGCAACATAGTAAAAGAAGGCGAAGTTGCCCAGCTTCGCGTAGTTGCTCTGGAATTTCGTTCTTCCGCTATTGGATATACCGGTCAGGGCGACAGCACCGGCGGTCAGGACTACGGCGGATGGGGAAACCCGTACTCACCGGTTGCAACAGGAAACGGCTCGTGGGACGTTAAACAGGTTCTCGGAGTTGTAGACGTTGAAAAAGACGGATCGGCGTTGTTTGAGGTTCCGTCCGAAACCCCCGTATACTTCCAGCTTCTGAACTCAGAGGGTGAAGTATTGCAGACGATGAGAAGCTGGTCGACGCTTATGCCGGGCGAAATCTTCTCGTGCGTCGGCTGCCACGAAAATAAAAACTCGACTCCCCAGGCTTCATCAACCGTCACTCTTGCAATGAAAAAGGGAACCCAGAAGCTTAAAAGCGAGAGCTGGATGGAAAAAGAGAACAGCAATTACAAAGATTATGATCCCTACAGCGATGACGGAGTCGGCTTCAGCTATATGACAGAAGTTCAGACTATATTCGACAACAGCTGCGTAAGCTGCCACAACAACACAAATACAGCTTACGGAAAAATTGGCTATGAGTCCGACAGCTCTACAATCGTTGAAGAGCGCGAAAAATGGGATTACACAACAAGCGCTCCTACATCCGACACAAAATATGCAAGCGACTACGCTCCGTTCGGAACGCTCGGCACTTCGCCCGAGGAGCTCAACACAGTTATAAGCTCCGATAAGCTGTATCTGAAAAAGACGTTTAACGTCACAACCTTCGAGCTTGAGACCTACGACTTCCAGCTTTCGACCATATGCACGGGCAACGCTGAAATCAAGGTAAACGGCACTAAAATTACATATGACGCACTGGATGTCCAAATTCCCAAGGAGCTTATCAAAGACGGTGAGAACACCATTGAGGTCACGCTTACAAAGACCTCCGGCGGCGAAATGTATTTTGACGCTTCAATAACTGCAATGGACTTGGCGTCGGTATACTGGTACGACAACGCATACGACGTCTCCTCCTGGAACGTAAGCACGGGCGGCGCGTTCGGCGGCGACTGGGGTACGGTCAAATACTCCAGCAAGGATCTTGCAATCAAAAGGTCATTCACGCTCACTCAAAACCAAATCGACAACCTCAGCATGAGCACTAACATCAAGTACGACGAGGATCCTAAGATATATATCAACGGCAAGCTCGTTTGGTCCACCAGCGGATATTACGACTCCGGCTACACCAACGTCAGCCTTACGTCTGCGGCTAAGAACTATCTTGTTGCAGGTGAAAACACAATATCAGTCAGCGTAACCAACAACGCCGGCGGTAAAGGTCTTGATCTTGACCTTGTTGTAAACGGCGAAACAATCGTCGAAAAAGGTGCCTCCGGCTGGAGCTATTACGACGGTACGCCGTCCAAGCAGGGCGCTGCCAGCGATCTGCTCCCCAGAGGCTCGTCATGGAAATACACTTTCTCGAACCCCGGAAACCAATGGTACGACGAATCGTTTAATGATTCAAGCTGGTCTACCGGCAACGGCGTGTTCGGAAACAGCAGCTCCTGCGCAACAAGCTGGGGAGGCTCAAGCGGAGGTCAGCCCAATATTTGGATCCGCACAACATTTGAAATCGCTGATCAGGACGCGCTTGATAAACTCAAAAACAGTTCTATCAATATGTCGCTTTATTACGACGAAAGCCCGTCTGTATATGTAAACGGCACCCTTATATTCCAAACCACGGGCTACAACGGCGCATACGGCTCGTTTGATGTGACTGAGGATATCCTCAAGGTATTAAAGGTCGGAACCAACACGGTCGCCGTAAGCGCATCCGACACATCCGGCGGAGCATTCATCGATCTCGGCTTTAACGCAATTGAAGATTCCGATATTCCTGTTTCGCTCGAGGATACGCTTATCACCAACTCCACAATGAAGCGCGACTTCCCGCTTTCCTACCTTGTGCTCACGGGAGCCAGCAGCTATTCCGGCGAAGCCAACGGCGCGCCTAACGGCGATACCGACGGACCGCGCGACAACGGCTATACCACATGGATAAGCTCTCAAAGCGGCGCAGAGATAAGACAGGCGAAGCAATACGGCTCTATCAACAGCAATATCATCAAATTACTTAAAGAAGATCATCAGAATTTGCTTACCGAAGGCAAAATAACCGAAGATGATATCAGAGCGATTGAAGCGTGGATCGATCTTTGCGTTCCTCTCTGCGGCGAGTATGACGAATTAAGCGCATGGGGCGGCAACGAAGTCCGCGAATATGAAGAAAAGCTGAATAAACGCACCTACTACAGCGACATGAACGCCGCTGCACGCGCAGCTATTGCGGGCACAACTGAAGACAACGGCGAGCTTACGATATCCTACAGCTCGGACGGCTCGGTCATCGGCACGCAAACCGGCGTCGGCACTGTTGAACTGAACGTTGAGAGCACCTTAGACGCCGGCGATCAGGTAATCATTAAGCTGCCTAAGGGACAGAAATATGTAGCTTTCAGACTTGATCCGAGGTTTAAGGAATCGATTGTCTACTGCCCGTCCGGAACGTTCTCGTATATCGTCCCGTCAGACGCTGCGAAGGTATTCCCGAAAGTTCTGCAATCGGATCAGGGATATAAATTCTACAACCTTACGATGTCCGCAAGGATACCGTCTGAAAGCGAACTTGAAGAGTCAAGAAATCTCGCGGTTAACCCATACGACGTAACCTCCGGCAGCGCTTTCTACCCGCACGTTACAACCAGCAGCAATTACAACAATCAGGCTGAGTTCAGCGGAAGGAACGCCATCGACGGCTTTACGAGCAATCAGGGCCACGGCGAATATCCGTATCAGTCGTGGGGTCCGAATCAAGGCGACAATCAATGGTTTAACATTGATTTCGGTAGAACGGTTAATGTCGAAAAGCTTGTTGTTTACACAAGAGCGGACTTCCCGCATGACACTAATTATGTTTCGGGAACGCTTGAATTTTCCGACGGCACCGAACAGGAAGTCAGCTTCTATAAAACAACCGAAGGAATCGAATTTGAACTGGACGCTCCTGTAAACACGACTTACGTTAAGATCAAAAATCTCAAAACAGCCGCTACAAACTGGGCGGGCTTTGCAGAGGTTGAAGTTTACGGTTCTGAAGCGGAAAACACAGTTGACGAATCTGTTCCCGCAACAGGAATCACCGTCAGCAAGGATTCCGCTACGCTCAAGGTCGGCGATACTCTTGATTTGACCGCTACGGTTACTCCGGCAGACGCGACAAACAAGACGATTACATGGGGTTCGAGCGATTCCAGCGTTGCGAGCGTTGACACTAACGGTCATGTTACCGCAACAGGCAACGGAAAAGCAACTATTACCGCTGAAACTTCAAACGGTAAGTCGGCATCTTGCGAAATAACTGTAAGCACGCCCGTAACGTCTATCAAGCTGAGCTCCTATAATATAAGCAATAGGGCAACGGGATACGAGTTTACGCTCACCGCCACCGTTTCTCCGGCGACTGCTGAAAACAAAACGCTCAAGTGGACTTCCAGCAATCCGGACATTGTGTCGATAGATCAAAGCGGTCACGGTATTTGCTTAAGACAGGGCACCGCTAAAATAACCGCCGCCGCAACCGACGGATCGGGCGTTGTATCATCCGAGTGTACTGTAAAAGTTACGAGCGGCAACCCGCTGAATACCATAATGACGCTTTCCGACGCCACTGTAAAAGTCGGTTCTACCGTTCAGATGAACGCGGTATTCGATCCCGCATCCGTCACCGATACTATCACATGGACTTCGAGCGACACATCTGTTGCTAAAGTTTCCGCTTCCGGTGTTGTAACCGGCGTCAAGGCGGGAAAAGCAACCATAACCGCAACATCATCAAGCGGTCTTGTAGCAACCGCCACTGTTACAGTAACTGCGGCGCAAGTTCAGAATCCGTCAAACGGAACGCAGACCTTAAACGGAAAGATTGTGCTGTATGTTAACGGTAAGCTCGTAACGGGAACAGCGGT